>NZ_JBLWMW010000004.1:0-171109 GCF_048515945.1 Pseudoalteromonas 'SMAR' | reverse complement strand
CAGAGGTTAGATACCAAGATTCTAAAACTGTGGCCAAAATTAGTTGACCACTACAAACCGATGCAATATTGGTGGAAAGTGTGGTTATGATGCTGGTGAGTGGATGCCAGAAAAAAATCAGTGTTGGTTTGCTAATCGAGTGCTTCAAATTAAAACCAAGTACAGCCTAAGTGTTGATAGAAATGAAGCTGAAGTTTTAGAGAGAACTCTGTCCGCATGTAGTTCATTTGAAATGATACTCTATCCTCACTCAGAGCTTAGCAACTCAGACCAAAAAGGTGATGAACAAGGAACCCCCTTAGAAATGTATGATGACAACAAGAATGGTCGCATAAGCTGTTCTGAGGCCAAAAAGCACAAAATTACGCCAGTGCTTAGTCAACACCCAGCTTATCAATTTATGAGGGACTCTGATGGTGATGGTATAGTGTGTGAGAATTAAACCAACATAACGACTTGGACAAACAAAAAGCTATTTTGCATTCATTTATCGCTTGAATTACAGGTTGCAATCCCCACCTATTTATAGTGTTTTTTCGACACTAAAGAAGTTGAGGTTATTGTTGCATTTTAAATAGAGGTTGTAATTGGAATACGCGAAATTAAGTAGAACACAGATAGCCAGAATCTGGGTGAGAATCTACCTCAAGAAGGTGGTGAGTACACCCATATAACGATCTCATATAATACTTCTAGCTTAAAGTTTCGCTCATGCACAGGTTGAGAGAAGTTTTTGTAGGCTTATTAAACCTTTCTAATACCAAAGTAAAAGCTTATTGCGTGGTAGATAACATTAGAGCATTTGCATTTTAGTTGGATGCGTAGCCTAACAAGAGACTATTGTGCTGAACGGCTGAGATTGGCACTTAGCGGAAGAACCTACTGAGTTTTAATTGGTAGTAATGAGTAAATAATAGTCGTTAAAAAAATCTTTGACAAAATATTGAAATATAAATCGTTAATATTTATAAGGGAAATTCATTGAAAGAGAAAGCAACTTCATACCTCTACCAATCCGTCACAGACATACAAAATACTATACGAGCCTTTGATGTGAAACTTGGTTTCTTGTTTATGGTCATTTTTTTACCTTTAGTAGGCCTTAAAGACTTAGTACCTCTGCTACAAGTGCTAATTGATAAAAGTCTCTATATAGTTTTGCTTTCTGCCTCGTTCGTATCGTGGCTCTTCGCTTTATACTTTCTCTTTTTAGGAGTGCGCCCTATTAATAATCCTAAGGAATACATAAAGGGGGATACTCCCAAAGGCACCTTCTATGCTGGAGGGTTATACACTTTTAAAAAAATAGATTATTTTTTGAACTTCCCAATTAAGACAAATAACGACATGGAAAACTTTATTAAATTGTTACCTCAAAGTGATGATGATATTCACAAGGAGCTAGTATTTGAAATACATAAACTTGCATATATTCGAGATGTAAAAGCAAAACGTACAACTGCATGTGTTTACAGTATTTTAGTTTGTGGTTTCATATCGGTGTTAACAATTATTTTCGTGACTCTAAAAATTGGAGGAATATAAGTGCTCAATCCAACTCAAATAGATGAACTAAAGAACATCATAGATAAAAGCTTAAGTAGAGCAGAAAAACATTGGGAAAACGGAGGCAGTGAACTCCAACCAATGCTAGAGAGCGTAGGCACTGAAGGTGAGAGAGTATTTAATAAAAGTAAATCAGATATACCTGGCCATGAATATGTGCAAGAAGAAGAAACCGTAATTAGTGAGTTTATAGCTTTTGTAGCTGATATGCGAGATAGCACTAAGCACCTAAGAGAGGCTATAAGTGCAAGAAAGTCAGATGTATCTCAGCTACAAAGAGTTTTTTACGAAACTTCTGCATTATTGCCAGCTTTAGCCTATGTAGTAGAAGCTTATGGCGGGAAAGTGACTGAGTTTCTTGGTGATGGTGTACTTGCCTTTTTTAGAATCGAAGAAAATAAAGAAGAAGTTGTTAGGCAATCACACAAAGCAGCCAAAGTATGTATCGAACAAGCCAGAGAGATTTTAAATAAAGTTTTATACGATAAGTACGGATTGCCACAAATTGATATAGGCGTTGGTATGGCACTAGGAAAGGCACTTATCACATTAACTGGGCTTGAAGGTAATAAAAAGCCGATAGCTTTTGGTGAGTGTGTATTTCGAGCAACAAAGTCTTCGAGTGGAAAAAATACAATAGAAGTAGATGAAATGCTATACCACGCTTGGCCTACTAGTAAAGGCGGGAAGCTGAGATTCACAAAACAATCAAATAACTCTTTTAATTCCTATATCATAGATATTTCATAAAGTATGGAGCATTAGTTTAAAATGGAAGTAAAATATAGCTATTATGATTATAAGAAGAGCATAGAGCGAATAGATGAAACTTTGAATACTCCTGATGCAGCTTATGAAGAAAAAAAATCAATCCCCTCACGGGATAACCTAACCTTCAACAATGGTTTCTATGTTAGCTGTTCTGCAATGTTCATAGATATCAGGGGTTCGAAAACTTTAAATGAGAAACACAAAAGACCTGTCTTAGCTAAAATTTATAAAACTTATATTTCAGAGCTAGTCGCTGTTATAAAAGACCATTCAAAAGTTAGTGAAATATATATTGAAGGCGATAGTGTGTGGGGAGTTTTCGATACCCCTCAAAAATATGACATAAATGAGCTTTTCAATGTTGCAGCTAAAGCTTCGTCACTTATAGATATTCTTAACATAAAATATAAGAAGAAAGGATACTCTGAGTTGACCGTTGGTATAGGTTTGTCCTATGGTACCTCATTATTAATAAAATCAGGCTACAAAGGAAGTGGCATTAATGAAGTCGTTTGGTTGGGTAAATTAGTAGGTGAGGCAGCTCTTCTCTGCTCTTACGGTGATAAAACCCTTTTAGACAAAGAAATGATGGTATCAGAAGTATTTTATGAAAATCTAAATGATCACAATAAAAACTTACTTACATATAACTCTCATCGTAATTGCTACCACGGCTATGTTGTAAATTCAGAAATGAATGAGTGGGTTAAAGATAACTCATAAATTATATTTAGAGTTGTAAATTCTCACGTCGTTGCCTTGTGCATGATGACGGTTGTCATTAGCTGCTTTTGTCACTTTACCATCACTACATAAGTTCCTGACTAAAACCAACAATCACGCAGACGGCCGAAAATAGTCCGAATGCGGTCATGGTTGGTGGGAATGTCGAAAGCCTGACAATCAATAAATTGGCGGAAAGCAAAACAAAAAAGCCCAAATTGCGAGTGTCGTTTTTACCTGAATCAAACCTGAAGATTCAAAATGAATTAGCGTTATACAAACCAGAAAGTCAAAAAGAATCAATGCGTCGGGATAGTATCCCAAACCATCTTCAAGAATTCGTTTCTGATGATGAGATAGAAAAATACAATTTACTTAATTGAGCGCGGTATGAAACAATAAATCGGTTCACGTTCTTACTAATTTCGTAGTGGATATGTACACATGCAATTACACAGGCAAAACACTATATTGGTGTAATTTTATATTAGAGGTGTACATTCGTGTTTACCGATGTAATTGTCACAAAACCTGGGGAAATATCACTGTCTAATCATGGCGTGCTATTTCTTGATGAGTTGCCAGAGTTTGAACGCAAGGTGCTCGATTCATTACGTGAGCCAATGGAAACCGGTGTAGTGACCATCTCTCGAGCCGCACGTCAGGTGGACTACCCGGCAAATTTTCAGTTGATTGCCGCGCTCAACCCCAGTCCTACTGGGTGCTATAGCGATAAACGAGCCTCTCCTGATCAAGTGTTGCGCTATTTAGCTAAAATCTCTGGCCCCTTCCTTGATCGTATTGATTTACAAATCGAGTTACCAAGGCTCAACACTGCCGAGCTGCAATCACAATGTCCAGGAGAGCCAAGTGAATTGATTAGGGTCAGGGTAGAGCAAGCTCAGAGCATTGCACTGCAGCGCCAAGGCAAAAGCAACGATAAGCTCAGTGTGCGTGAACTAAATCAAGTGTGCCAGTTAGCACAAGGGGAGTTAGACTTTCTTGGTAAGGCTGCTGAAAAACTGCAGTTATCACCGCGCTCTTATCATCGAGTTATTAAAGTGGCTAGGACCATTGCTGATTTGAGTCAAGAGCCACAGATCCGGCTGGAACATTTAAAAGAGGCGTTAAGCTACCGAGCGTTAGAAAGGTTGTTGCAGCAGCTTTCACAGTATTAGGTAGATAACATGTAGCCTTTACCACGGACAGTGACGATGCGTTTTTGCTCTCGATCATCACCCAGTTTTTTACGTAAGCGGCCAACTAACACATCGACGGTTCTATCGCTGGGGCTCCAGTCGGGCTGCCCTATGTCTTCTGAAATGCGCTCGCGGGAGGTGGCGCGGCCGGCATTGGCAATTAAACAGATAAGTACCTTATGTTCAGCCTCGGTGAGTCTTGACTCGGTGCCCACAGGATTAATTAAAGTGCGATTGTCAGGGTGGAGTTTGAAGTCGGCATATTCTATGAATTCTTCTGATTCATCATTTTTAGTACCCGACAAGCGCTTGTACAGCGCTCGCATGCGCAGTTCCAGCTCTAACGCATCAACCGGTTTACAGACATAGTCATCGGCACCCAGTGCCAGGCCTGCGATTCTGTCCGACTGTGAGTCACGGCTAGACAGCATGATCACCCCGATGTCGGTGAGGGTATTGATCTCTTTGGCGAGTTGTAAGCCATCTATTGCAGGCAATACAATATCAACAATGGCTAACGCAAAAGGCGCATTAGATTGTTCTTGGATCAACTGTAGCGCGGATGAGCCAGTGTTATCCACCGTGATATCAAACTCGGTGTCGGCAAAGTGGCCACAAAGCCGCTTTGCTAGTAGCTCATCATCTTCAACTAGTAGTACCTTTATCTGCATGTTGTTGCTGTTAATTGTTTAGTTGTCTTTAATATTAACACTGAGAGATCGCTGCTGAGAAGTCGACGACATGAATTCTTACAACTCTGTCTCAAGCAACTTAACCCGATCCTTTAGTTGGGATCAAGTAGATTTTATTATGCCTAATACAAAGCCGTTATTATTGAAACAAGTGAATGAATTCAGCAAACAAAAAGGCAGTACCAAAGTACTGCCTTTTAGCAAATGGCGTCAGTTAAACTGGTTATTTACCATATAAGTGCTGCCACCATTGTGGTTGTTGTTTTAAATGCTTATCAAAATAGGCCAACATGGTGTTCCACCAGTGGAAGCGTTTATCACGGGCAAATATTTGGTGATCAGCGCCTTTGTACTCCACTAACTCAACGTCTTGTCCTAAAATTTTCAACGCGGTGTACATATTATGGCTTTCGCCTGGTGGCACATTGGTATCGGCATCACCATGGATTAATAGTAATGGCGTCGTTACTTTATCGGCATTGAAAACGGGACTGTGCTGCGAGTAAAGTTTGCCATTGTTCCACGGGAAGCTGCCTTTAGATGCCTCGCCTGAGTACAAGTAACCCCACCAACCTTGGCCCCAATAAGAGGTAATATTAGAGATCCCAGCATGGGAAATGGAAGCACTGAATAAGTCTGTTTTAGTGGTTAATAACATGGTCATAAAGCCACCATAAGACGCGCCTAAGTTGCCAAGACGGTTGCTATCCACAAATGGGTAAGCCTCTACAAACTTCTTGGTTCCAGTTATGATGTCATTGGCCGTGTGCTCGCCCCAGGCATTAACATGCTGAGCAGAAAACTTTTGTCCAAAGCCCGTTGCGCCGGTTGGTTGCAGTACATAAACAACATAGCCTTTAGCCGCCCAAAGATTGAATGGGTATCGGCCGGTAAAGCCACGAGTCACTGGAGAAGTACCACCGTAGTAGTAAACTAATGCTGGGTATTTCTGCGATTTGTCCAAATCATGAGGTAAATAGACGCGACCCTTAATTTCTACGCCGTCTTGGTTAGTGAAATTAAATTCCTCTAAACTCGGAATATGAGTATTCTCATAAGCCAGTTTCTGGGAGTCCCACAACGTATCAGCATTACGGCCAGTAACCGACATACGTTTAAGCTGCTGTGGTGTCGACGCGGTAGTACCAGTAAATAGTATATCGGCACGGCTTTCATCAGAAACAGCATAGTCACCGATAACATCTAAACCGGTATTTAGGCGCTTAAAGCTTGATTTGCTGTGGTCATAAATAAACAACTGTTGGCGGTCTTCATCGGTGGCTTTGAGCACGACATCATCGTTATTAAGCACCGTAATGTTACCAATGGCTGGCTTAAAGGTTTTGCTAAGGGCTGTGACTTGCTGACCTTTATAATCCATCCAATATAGCTGGCCATCATAGTTATTAGCTAGCATACCCTCAGGTAAGTTGCGACCAACACCACCTGAAAAGTCAGGACCTGCAGTGACAAATATACCGTCAGCACCATAATGAGCACTGTTGAGCGTTTGATATTGCGCGATAACCCTCTGCTTAGTGCTAGCAACATCCACTTCGAGCAATTCAGTTTTCATATGTGGTGGCATGCTGTAGTCAGAAATTGAGCGAGTGACCAGCAACTTGCCGCGTTCGCTATCAAAGTCACTTAAGTAGTGGCTGTTATCGCCCACTGTTAATGCGCGGATCAGGCCACTATCAATGTCGAGTAGAAATACTTGCGACTGAGTGCGTGCGTATGACCAGCGATCTTCCAAGCCTTGGTAATGCTTAGTTAGCTTCCCTTCTTCTTTGCCAGAGTTAGTCCAAGCAAAAATAAGTGAGTCGTGATCATAGAACTGTAAGCCATTGGCCCCTTTTAGTTTACTGGCAATGCGTGTGCTTTGCTTGCTTTCTAAGTCGAAGAGGAAGGCTTGTTCAGCTTGCAGGAAAGCTAACTTTTTACTGTCTTGGCGCCAAGCAAATTGATCAGCATCTAAGCCATGAAACTGATAAATAACCTCGCCATCCTCATTAAGTAACAAGGTTTCTTTAATCGCTGAGTTGCCATTTTCATCATTGTAATGGCGCTTGGTAATGATTGAATACTCACCATCTGGAGAAAGAGAAATGGCACTGATCGTTGGGGCATCAAATAGCTGTTTGGCCGATAAGGCATGACGGGTACTGCTTGTTAGGGAAATGGTGTCATGATCCGCCTCTCCAGTGAAGTCGATCGCCACCTTGTTCCAATCGTCGACCTGCTCGGTGACCACAACAAACTGATGGTCGCCTTTGGGGACGTGCAATTGCAGTTCATTACCTTCGCTAAGCGCAACACCGTTTAAAAATGCTTGCGCTTTATCAATGCCCTGCAGCGTTAACTTACCTGAAGTAAATCTTGAGGTGGTGAAGTTGAATTTCAGCACCTGCATTCCTGGTAGGGTGATTTGATCCACGCCAGTTAGTGCTTGCCATGACATTTTCTGGTTAAATAGCGTTACATCTTTACTTGCTTTACTAACCCGAGGCAATAAGTTGCTGATAATAGCATCGCGGTGTGCGGTATCGGCGGGCTTAACCGAAGATTCGGTAGCAATGGGTCCCAAAAACTGTATTTTTGCAGGGTCAAGTGGGGCGGCGGCAAGTTGCGCCGAGGCTGCCGAGAATAGTAAAGTTACGGCTGTACGTAGTTTCATGTATCTGCGCCTAATGTAGGTAATCGTGAGCTAGACTATACCACAGTATTTTGACTGCGCAGTATTGCTGCGATAGATGTCAAAATGCATTGAATTGCTTTAAATTTACCGTGATTACTGGCAATCTCAAGTGGTGGGTTGCGGTGTGGTTAACCGCGATCAATTAATTTATTAAAGGAGACTCGATTGTTTTTACTTTTAACCTATATGTTTTTGGCGATTGCCATTTCTTTTATCTGCTCGGTGATGGAGGCGGTACTGCTTAGTATCACGCCCAGTCATATAGGTATTATAAAGCAAGAAAACGAGACTTTAGCGGCACGAGTACAAAAGCTAAAAGATAATATAGATCAGCCGCTTGCTGCTATTTTAACGCTCAATACTGTGGCCCACACTGCAGGTGCTGCAGGGGTTGGTGCACAAGCCGCTGTGGTGTTTTCGGATGCCGCTGTCGGAATTGCATCGGCGGTGATGACGCTGTTAGTGCTCGTCTTATCTGAGATCATTCCTAAAACCCTAGGAGCGACCTATTGGCGTGGCCTAACGCCATTTGTGTCGTTAATGTTAGTATGGTTAGTATGGATTTTAAGGCCTTTTGTGTGGTTATCCGATCAGCTCACAAAAGTCATCGGTCGTAAAGAAGATGAAGCACACTATATTCGCCAAGAAATTGAGGCCATGGCTGAAATTGGCTCTGAGGCGGGAGCGCTGCATCAAGAAGAGACGGAAACCATACGCAGCTTATTGCGATTTCGTCACGCCAAACTCGAAAGTATAATGACTCCAAGAACCGTTTTGTTTAAGGTTCATAAAGATATGACTGTTCATGAATACCTCTCGGAACATGGCTCAGTGGCTTTTTCGCGAGTACTGGTGTTTGATAAAAACAGCGACGACATCATTGGTTTTGTCCATAAAAATGACATTATGCTGGCTTATCACCGTTTAGGTGAAGAATACAAAATTGGTAAGTTATCACGACCGCTGTACACTGTGCCTGAAACTCTGGCTGCACCTGAGCTGTTTAAGGCATTATTGGCGAAGCGGATCCACATTGCACTGGTAATAGATGAGTACGGTGACGTACAAGGGATTGTGACTTTAGAAGATTTGCTCGAGTCACTAATGGGGATGGATATTGTCGATGAGCGAGAGCAAACAACCAACATGCAGGCGGCGGCCAAGCAAAAATGGCGTGAGCGTGTCGATAATCATGATAACTTGATTGAGGACGAAGAAGAGCAAGAGCCCGATGTGGATGATGCAGCCGAGCTCAGCAGCGATGAAGAAACGACTTCAGAGACTAAGAGTTCGAATTAATCATTCGCTGCCATGAATGTATCCAGCTCACTAATTCGACTAACGGCTTAGGCTTGCTGATGAGAAAACCTTGCATCAGCAAGCTGTGTTTATATCTATCCAAATACTGCAGCTCCTCAACGCGTTCAATGCCTTCAGCCACAATATCGAGCTGTTGGTTTTGTGCGATATCGATCAAGCTATCGATTAATACTTGAGAAAACCGATCGGACTCGACTTGGGTTATCAGTGAACGATCTATTTTTATCTCGGTAAAGGGTAACGATTTCAGTTGCTGAATATTGGTAAATCCAGTACCAAAGTCATCGAGGGAAATATCAAAGCCGCGGATCCGTAAGCGGTTCATGGTCTCGAGCTGAATGGCTTGATCCATGGGCTGATGCTCTGTGAGCTCAAGTATGATGTCACTGGGTTTTAAGCGGTTAATCTCTAAAATCAGTGCCAGCTTATCAGGGCAACTTAAATCATTGAGCTGCACTGGTGAGAGGTTAAAAGCCAGCTTAATGGGGTAATTTAGCTCGGACTTTATTGCTTTAAACTCATCCGTTGCCTTCTCAAACAGCTGAAAAGTAATAATATTAATAAGGTCAGTTGTTTCGGCAACACCAATAAAGTGATCCGGTAAGATGACTTTATTGGTTGATTTGTTAACAATTCGAGCCAACACCTCGACACTTTTTATCTTTTTTTCACCACGATGCACTTTGGGTTGATAATAAGGAGTGATCTCATTATTACTAATGGCTTGCAACAAATCACTTTCACTGACTTTTTCAATGTGGCTGCGTTTAACCGTGGTATAGGTTGCCATTTTTTTCAGCATGCGCTCAACATCCACCAGTTGCACTGGCTTAGAAATATTGCCAATTAAATGGGCATTGGATTGCCGGGCTAAATTGGTTGCTAAATCGATTATCTTCTCATCCATTTCAGAGATAATAATGATGGCGCCGGAGAACTTTAGTTCACCTAACTGGCGAATAAACTCCATGCCATCCATTTCTGGCATATTTAAGTCAGTAAAAATCACGTCAAACTGGTGTGGTGTTTGTCTAACTTTTTCTGCTGCCGAGACGGCACTGCTGCAAGTGGTAACGTGATCAATCCCCAGCTCAGTCATAATGGCTTGCATAACCACTAAAATCGCTGGTGAATCATCTACTACCATTGTTCGGTATTTTGCTAGTGACATTAACAATTCCTTCGTATACCTATACCTCAACTAAGTCTAGTACAAAAAGTCTGAATAGTAGGAAAATCTACTTGGTCATTGATCGTGCTTCTTTGGCAATTGGCAGGTTTTCTGTCCAGTTTTTAGTTTTCGGTGACAAAGCGCTTTTAGTCGTCATCACTTTTACAGATAATAGCCGCTATTAACTCGCGCCTGATTTGGCGCTGCAGCAATCGGTGGTAATAATACTTCGCTATGAATCAGTTAGAACTCAGCCTCGACGGCAAGCCAGTCCGTATTTTTTTTAATCAGCACCAGGTGGTACAGATTTTTGTTGATGGTCAAGCCATAGCCTTTGATGAAACTTCGGGGTGTGTCTATGCCGAAGTGGCGCAGCAGCGGTTAGTACTTGATACCACTCAGCTACCACAAGGACTGTTGGGGGTTGCTATCGATGACTCGGCTCAGCAATGGCTTGAAGTACCCAACCATGCTGTGAAAGAAAAACGCAGTATCTTGGGACTTGCTGCTCTCGGTTTTAAATTATTTAAAAGTGCTAAAGTGGTTAAAGCCGCCTTAGCTGGCGCTTCGGTAGCCGGTTATGCATGGTTGTTCTCTTGGCAGTTTGCGGTGATGCTAATTGCCTGCCTAGTGGTACATGAGTACGGCCATGTATGGGCGATGCGTTACTTTAATATTAAAACCAAAGGAATTTATTTAATTCCATTTGTTGGCGGCCTGGCTGTGAGCGACGATAAAATCACCACCCGTTGGCAAGATGTGGTCATTTCTTTGATGGGGCCGGCATTTGGTTTGCTCACATCGGTGTTAGGGGTGGTGCTTTATTATATCACTGAGATGGAGATCTTTGCCGGGGTCGCAGTACTCAGCGCCTTACTCAATCTGTTTAACTTATTACCAATTCTGCCTTTAGACGGTGGCCATGTGTTAAAAAGCATCAGTTTCTCGATGCGCTCTTGGCTTGGGCTTTCTGCGTGTTTAATGGGAGTATTATTAGGGTTATGGATAAGCTATGTTTTTGGTTTAGCTCTACTGGTGTTATTTATTATTATAGGCAGCGTCGAGATCCTGCTGGAATGGCGAACTCGCCATAATAGCCACTTATTACCACTTAATCGTTATGCTCAAGTGGTGGCGGCGCTGATGTATGTATTGGTCATGGCGGGGCACATTGCGGTGATGATGCACTTCGCTGATTCCGAGAGTGTGATTTTAAGCTTGCCGATGACCATTCTATCGAGTTAAATGCGGCGCCATGACGCGCCGCGAATGCCGTTATAGTGGTAACAACAGTAAAGCACCGAGTATGACACCGGTGACCAACAGCTGCACCAGGCAAAACCCCATCATATCGCGCGCCTTGAGGCCGGCAATGGCTAAAACGGGTAAAGCCCAAAACGGTTGGATCAGATTGGTCCAAGCATCCCCCCACGCCACAGCCATGGCTACCTTGGCAATATTGGCATCGAGTGCTTGTGCGGCAGGGATAATAATGGGAGCTTGCACGGCCCACTGACCGCCGCCGGAGGGCACAAAGATATTGACCAATCCGGCACTCAAGAAGCTCCACAGTGGCAAAGTGGTTTGGTTGCTAATGGCGGTGAACCCTTGCGAGATTTGCTGTGCTAAGCCAGTGTCTACCATAACCGCCATGATCCCGGCGTAAAAGGGGAACTGGATAACAATGCCGGCACCACCGGAAATGGCTTGTTGCAAACTATGTAAGAGATTAGCTGGAGTGCGATGCAATAGCATGGCGAGAAATAAAAACAACGCGATAACACTGTTGAGCGTTAAGCTACCTGCGGCAAAAACAAAGTAATAAATCAGGTAAGCCAAACCGACTAGACCTGCCAGGGTACCTATCCAGGCCGCGTGCTCTAGCTTGGCTGCAGGGGTGTCGGTAGTCAACGTGGCACGGGTTGGCGGTGTCAGCTTCGTTTTATCCACCAGTACTTGCTGTGATGGCGCGGGTAACATCATGCGGTTAAGTATAGGCAGCACAATAAAAATACAGGCTAGCATCAGTAAGTTAAAAGGTGAGAAAAGCGTTTCTGAGGTGGAGACTATGCCCATGCTGGCCGCGCTAAAATGCCCTGGGGTAGCAATAGTAAGTGGAATAGAACCGGAAAAACCGGCATGCCAGACAATAAACCCAGAGTAAGCACTGGCGACTAATACTCGGTAGTCAACCGCGACTTTACGCGCAATGGCTTTAGCAAATAAAGCCCCCACGACCAAGCCAAATCCCCAGTTTAGCCAGCTGGCCAGCATGGCGACCCAAGTAGTTAATAGAATAGCTTGAGCTGGACTCTTGGCCATGCCTGCTAGCCTATCCAGCGCTTTTGATACTAAAGGCGTCACGGCCAGCATATGGCCGCACAGCAGCACTAAAAGCATTTGCATGGCAAAAGTGAGCAACTTCCAAAAACCATTTCCCCATGACTCAAGCACTGCAATGGGAGTGGCAGGTGTCACTAAAGTGGCCAACGTGAGCACCACAAACGTCAGTAGCAAAACGATGACAAAAGGGTCAGGGAGGTATTTTTCAACCAGCTTGGTGAGTGGCGTAGTCAGCTTACTAAGCATATTAAATCCTGTTTTAGTTATTGTTTTTAGCCTATTCTAAATAGCAGCCCATGCTAAGGAGCGTGTTATTATCATGAATAACCTCGTGCTCATATGCTGTGCAAGGTATTGTCGGCAATCAATATAGCTAATTTTTAAGCTAAAAGTTAGTCTAATGCGCCAATAAGTGGTGGGTAAGGAATAGGTCACATCAATGATTTCTTTTAAAATCATTGTGTTATAAAGTGGCATAGAATCTGAAGTAATAGAACAAACAGATAAATAAGACTAAGTGAGGTAACTATGTCTGGACAAGGTTCTGGTGGTAACGTCATCGCAGCAATATGTAATGTATTTTTCCCTGGTTTAGGGCAACTGGTTCAAGGCCGTATTTTGGCGGCATTGCTGTTTGCAATTGTCGTCGTAGGTGGCTATGCCCTATGGTTCTTGGTGGTGCCTGCGGTGATAGCAGCCGTATTCCATTTATGGTCTATCATTGATGCGGCAAAATACAATCCACCGCGCTATTAAACATCAAATAATCAAGTACAGCCAACCTGTTAAGCTCACCATGCTTAGCAGGGTGGATAAAACCACAGTGGCAGCTAGTGTTGGTTGTTGACTATCGAGTTGCCGCGCCACCAAATACGCGTTTACCCCAAGCGGCGATGCGCTCATCAAGGTGATCACCTGAGTCTCAAGTAGTGGTAACCCTACCACTTGCGCCAAGCAGTAAACTAGCCCTGGTAACAGCAAAAGTTTGATAAAACTTAGCCCCAGCGCACTGAGCAGCCGGCCTTTAACACCATAGCTAACAAGACTTGCGCCAAGAATAAACAGTGCGCCTGGAATGGCGGGCTTTGCCAGCCACTCTAGCCCCTGGGTCAATAGTTTAGGCAGCGAAATACCAAGGTAATTAAACACTAAGCCGCCACTGATGCTGAGCACTATCGGGTTAAGTACCAGGGGTTTAAGTACTTTTAGTTTGTTTCTCTTTGGTGTCGCCAGCAAAAAGGTAAATGAAAATAACATCGCACTGTGAAAGGTAATGATCATAAATACCATGGCGCCAGCCTGCTTACCTAAGGCGGTTAAAATAATTGGTAAGCCTACTAACACCGTGTTGGAGTAGGTACCCGCTAACGCCAGTGTGGCAGCATCGACTTTTGCTGTTTTTACTGCTCTTCGAAGCAGAATATAAACGGCGATAAAACAACTGGCCACAGGTAAGTAAAAAGTCAGCAACAGTGTGCTGGTGGCCAAACTGCTCAGATCGGCTTGGTACATGCTGGTAAATAATAAAGTGGGAATACAAAGAGAAAAAATAAAGGTTCTTAAGCCATCTAACTGTTGGCTGGGAATAAAATTTATCTTGGCACTGATAAAGCCGCTTAAGACAATAAAAATAAGTGGGAATAAAATTTCAATAGGCGACATGTGTGAGCCAAGGTTGCAGCGAACAAGGCGGTATTATATCAAGCGTTAACAGTGACTCCAACGCTACCTGCAGAGATAGGGGAATTGCAGAGGGTAAGGTATAATAGCGTTAAGTTGTAAACATTAAGTAGTGGTTATGGAATATCAATTTATCCGCGATCCCATTTCGGGGTTTGCGGTGCGCTGTAGTGATGAACATACCTTAGTGGCACGTTGGTTAAACGATGAGCTCAGCCATCAAGCCGCCGCGCAATTGCTGACAACATTGCAAGGCTTCACGCCGACAACGCCTGAACTGATGATCTCAGGTAAAGAGATCCGCGTTACCTTCACAGCACAAGAAGCAGTGTTCGAGAGTCATGCACTGTTTCATGAAGATGAACAGTTGCAGCGTTACCAAGAAGATGCCTTGGCCGTTGATGAGGCAGGGCTGTATGCTGTGTGTGGCTATGAAGACTTTATCGAATTGCTACAACAGTGGGTCGACTTTATTACCGCGCGGCGCTAGCAATGCGCCGCGAGTGATAGGTTAACAGCCAACCCGAACTGTTGCCGTTATTTTGGCGTGCCGTACAGTTGCTCTGCACGATTAAATAACACCCACGAGGTGAGGATGTATTTGTCGTTAGAAATCGGCATGTTACCGCGGTGAGTATGGGTAAAGTAACCCGGTGCGATCACCATCGAGCCGCGCTTAGGTGCAATTTTACGGTTTTGATAGTAAAACTCGGTTTCGCCCCCTTCTTCGACATCATTAAGATAAAACATAAACAATAATACTCGGTGCAGCGCTTCATTGTGGTCGTGTTGTGGGTACACTTCGCTATGCCAGTAGGGGTAGCCACCTTTGTTGACTTGATAGCGCTGAGCCTGAATCGCGCCAAGTCGAAATAGTTGTTGTGCTAACACAGGCAGCTGTGGCTTACCCACTTCGGCAAAGTTATCAATGGTTAAGTCAACGGGCTTGCCTGTTTTTGGGTGGTATACCTTGAGTCCAAATGCACCAATCAGCATAAAAAAGTGCTCTTCCAGATAGTTAAACAGGTGCTTAGCCGTAACTTGTTGAATATGCTGTAGCTGTTTGGCATAGTCTGGGTAAGAGTTGAGATAGAGGTCGTGGCTTACTTTTTTGCTTAAATCGACACCACCCGAGGTTGTCCCTGGCGTTAAATGGGGACTTTGCTCAAATGTTTTGACAAACTCATCGCAAAATTCTGAACTGAGTGCGTTATCGTAAACGCGAATAAAATCACTCATGTGTTTCCCTAGTTTTTATTGGAGTTATTATGTTGTCTGAAAAGCTGATGCCGCGTTTTAGTGATACCGACGTGCTTGGACATATTAACAATACCGTACTCCCTGTATGGTTTGAAGCCGCGCGTACCCCAATCTTTAAAATTTTTACTCCAAAGCTGGATCCTAAGCAATGGAAGCTCATTGTCGCGAAAGTAGAGGTGACGTTTAAAGGTGAGCTGTTTTATGGTCAAGAAGTCGAAATTAAAACCGCCATAGAGCGCATCGGTAACAGCTCTTTTGTGATTAATCAGCAAGCGTGGCAACATGGCCAGTGCTGCGCCGAGGGCAAAACCACCATGGTGCGTTATGATTTTGCCGCGAAAAAGGCGCAGGCCCTAAGCGATACTGAACGCGAGGCTCTTACGGCTTATCTGCTTGAGTCTTAAATTGGTGGCCAATTGCAGCTGAGATACAGGGTTTTACTGTGTAGGTATAGCCATATTGTGCGCTATCGTCGGGTTGGATCTCGAGTATCTCATAGTCATTGAGCTCAATAACATTAGTGCCAGGGGCATGCTCACAGCGCGACCCCTCATCGGACTCGAAACGAAAAATAAAATACGCCAACAGAGTATTGAGGGCATCATTGTAGTTTTTCCCCTGCTGTGTCGGTTCACTGTCTTCTCTTAACAGTAAACCCGATGATGACCCTTCGGGCTGAGGCAGCTCGCCCTTATGCTTTGCCAATTCTCGCTCAACTTCTGCAGGGGTTAAATTAGGGTTCACCGTGGCTTGGATCCCTATGCCATTAAAGCTAAATCCTTGTTCTGTCACTTTCACATCATTGGCAAAACTGGTTAGCGTATCCGAAGCACCAGAGCGGGCTACAGCAATTAGCAAAAAGGCAAGCAATACAAAACAGAGCACCAAGCGAATAACTGCCGTGGTTGCAGGAAAACGATAATGATTTTGGTGCCAAAATGGCTTGATACCAAAGGGTTTTAAAATAAACAGCAAGATCACATAAAAGGTCATCAACAGCTGCAATAGAATAAGCGCTAAGGTGCTGGTAATAAAAAACCAAGTGGGCAGTGATAACAACACGCTGAGATTGTGCGTGTAGGGAAAGTTATCGGTGCTGACACCGGTGAGGTCGTTGATACGGCCATCGGCTTGCACTAACACGAAATTAGCGATAAAAGCATAGAATAGCAATATCACGGCTTTACCGGGAACGCTATGCCAAAAAGTCATGATCCGAGGCCAAAACTCGTAGCATAATGCCGTTACTGTGGTGATTAAAATTAAGCCATTGATGAAGTAGTTATCGACGGCTTCAGCCACGCTATACACGGCCAATACAAAGGCAGCTAGGTAATAACGCTGAGGTAAGTTAAGGCTGTGCCAAAATTGACTACAGGCAAAGCGTACCTTAACCAATAATGCCGTTAGGTTTTTCGGAGCGAGCAGTTGGTGCATAATCGTATTGTTATCGTTATTATGCACCAATCATAGAGGCTTTTTTAGATTAAGACAATAAAGGCTTCAAGTACTTACCCGTGTGGGAAGCATCACAAGCGGCGACGGTTTCTGGTGTACCTGAGACCAGGATCTCGCCACCACCGGCTCCTCCTTCCGGCCCTAAGTCGACAATCCAATCGGCGGTTTTGATAACATCCAAGTTGTGCTCAATCACCAGTACCGTGTTGCCATGATCGCGCAAGCGGTGTAATACCAGCAATAATTGCTGGATGTCATGGAAGTGTAGACCCGTAGTTGGCTCATCGAGTATATACAAGGTTTTGCCGGTATCGCGTTTAGATAACTCGCGAGCCAGTTTTACCCGCTGTGCTTCACCGCCCGAGAGCGTGGTTGCCGCTTGACCCAGACGAATATAAGACAAACCGACATCCATTAAGGTTTGCAGTTTGCGGTTGATGGCTGGAATTTTTTCAAAGAAGGCTTGAGCATCTTCTACCGTCATTTCCAGCACTTCATGGATGTTTTTGCCTTTGTATAGCACCTCTAAGGTTTCACGGTTATAGCGTTTACCGGTACAGACATCACAGGGCACATAGACGTCGGGTAAAAAGTGCATTTCTACTTTTATTACCCCGTCACCCTGACAGGCTTCGCAGCGTCCGCCCTTAACATTAAAGCTAAAGCGGCCCACTTTATAGCCACGTGAACGCGCTTCTTGAGTGCCAGCAAATAACTCACGAATAGCGGTAAAAATGCCGGTATACGTGGCTGGGTTAGAACGCGGTGTACGACCAATCGGACTTTGGTCAATATCGATGACTTTATCAAAGTGATCTAGTCCGTGAATGCTATCAAACGGCGCCGGTTCTTGTGTAGTGGCACCGTTGAGCTCTTGGTGTGCCAATTTGAACAGCGTATCGTTGATGAGTGTCGATTTACCTGAACCCGACACCCCAGTAATACAGGTCATTAAGCCCACTGGGACGGTTAAGTCGACCCCTTTTAAGTTATTGCCGGTGGCGCCCTTTAACTCGAGCCATTTATCGTCGCTTTGATGGCGTTGTTTAGGTACGGCGATGCACTTTTCACCGCTGAGGTATTGTCCCGTGAGTGACTCTGGGCTGGCCATGATTTGCTCTCTGTCGCCTTCGGCAATGACATAACCGCCATGCACCCCGGCGCCAGGACCAATATCAATAATGTGATCAGCGGCGCGAATAGCATCTTCATCGTGTTCCACCACAATAACGGTGTTGCCGAGGTCACGCAGATGGGTGAGGGTTTTTAGCAAGCGATCGTTATCACGCTGGTGCAGACCAATCGAAGGTTCGTCAAGTACATACATAACCCCTACAAGTCCAGCACCAATTTGACTGGCTAGGCGAATACGCTGAGCTTCACCACCAGAAAGCGTATCAGCGCTGCGCTCCAGTGAGAGGTAATTGAGGCCAACATTGGTTAAAAATGACAGCCTATCGCGGATCTCTTTTAACACTTTGTCAGCGATTTGGGCTTTTTGGCCTTGCAGCTCCAGCTCACTGAAAAACGCAAAGGCATCACCGATACTCATGGTGGTTACGGTGGGTAAATTGGTGCTGCCGATAAACACATGACGGGCTTCTTCGCGCAAACGCGAGCCATGGCAACTAGGGCAAGCTTGGCTGGTTTGATACTTAGCTAACTCTTCACGTACGGAGCTGGACTCGGTTTCACGATAGCGGCGGTTCATATTGTTGAGCACGCCCTCAAACTCATGATTACGGGTGATCAAATCGCCTCTGTCGTTGCGGTATTTAAACGCCACCTTGGTACGCCCTGAGCCCTCAAGTACCACTTGTTGAACCTCTTGCGGTAAATCTTGAAACGGGGTTTCTAAATCAAAGCCATATTGATCGGCAACGGAGCTGAGCATTTGGAAATAATAAAAACTGCGTTTATCCCAGCCTTTAATGGCACCACCGGCTAAGCTTAACTCGGGGTTATGAACCACGCGCTTAGGATCGAAGTACTGCTTCACACCTAAGCCATCACAGCTTTGGCAGGCGCCAGCAGGGTTATTAAATGAGAACAACCGCGGTTCGAGCTCGCTCATGGCGTAGCCACAAGTTGGGCAAGCAAAGTTGGCCGAAAAGACCAGCTCATCCGCAGCACTGTCGTCCATATAAGCGACCTGCGCAATGCCATCGGCCAGCTCTAAGGCCGTTTCAAATGATTCGGCTAAACGTTGTTCTAAACCGGCTTTTACTTTGAAGCGGTCAACCACTGCTTCGATGGTGTGCTTCTTTTGTAACTCTAAACTAGGAGGATCGGATAAATCACACACTTCGCCATCGATCCGCGCCCGGATAAAGCCTTGACTGGCGAGCTCTTCAAGTAGCTTTACGTGTTCGCCTTTACGGTTTTTTACCACCGGGGCAAGCAGCATTAGCTTACTGCCCTCGGGCAATGCTAAAACCGTGTCGACCATTTGACTGATGGTTTGTGCTGCTAACGGCAAATCATGGGTAGGGCAGCGCGGTTCACCAACACGGGCAAACAGCAAACGCAGATAGTCGTATATTTCAGTGATTGTCCCCACGGTTGAGCGTGGGTTGTGGGACGTAGATTTTTGCTCGATAGAAATCGCTGGCGACAGACCTTCGATGTGATCAACATCGGGCTTTTCCATTAAGGATAAAAACTGTCTAGCATAAGCCGAAAGTGACTCAACGTAGCGACGTTGGCCTTCTGCATATAAAGTATCAAACGCTAAAGAGGATTTCCCTGAGCCCGACAGCCCAGTGATCACGATTAGCTTATCTCTAGGAATAGTAAGAGAAATGTCTTTTAAATTATGGGTGCGGGCACCCCTGACTTCTATTTTATCCATACGACCCTTGTGTCTATTGTGTGCTTTGTAACGAACAGCGCTGCGTGGCTATCATACTGAAATATGAACCTGTCATACAGAGTTATGAGGCGGACAGGTTAACCTATCCCAGCTAGATTACCAATTGCATTGGTGGTTTTAGTTATTTTGGCATAAAAACTGTGCCTAGCAGCAAACTTAATGACGCTCATGGTGTGGTTAAATCATACCATGGGTGTAAATTAGTAACTGCGATGGCGCTTAGGTTCATTTGTAACAGTAAGCGGACACCGTCTGTGGCACATGATCATTAAAACGTTCGTTGCTGTCTCATTAGATCATATTCACTGCAAATAGCTCGACAATTGCGACGATACCTTTGCTGGTGATTTTATTGTGGTCCTCGCTATAAGTTGGCAAAAGAGTTTGTTAAACTTGCGCAGATTTTCGATAGTGGTGAACTCTGCTTTATGGCCAATGACTCTTTGAATTCAACAGAAAAACGAGCGGCACTTTCCCTTGCCGGAGTGTTTGCTTTTCGTATGCTGGGCTTATTTATGCTGATGCCAGTGTTGGCTATTTACGGTCAATCACTGCAAGATGTGTCGCCGTTATGGATTGGGCTGGCAATTGGCGCTTATGGTTTAACGCAGGCATTACTGCAGATCCCGATGGGCTGGCTATCGGATAAGTTTGGTCGCAAGCCGGTGATCCTAGCAGGTTTGTTAGTGTTTACTTTGGGTTCAGTCATAGCAGCGCTCTCGGAGTCAATCTACTGGGTGACATTTGGTCGAGCACTGCAAGGGATGGGGGCCATCGCCAGTGCCTTACTGGCCTTGGCAGCTGATTTGAGTCGCGATGAGCAACGTCCCAAAGTGATGGCGGTGATTGGCATGTGTATTGGTATGAGCTTTGCCTTGGCCATGCTACTTGGGCCCATGGTGGCCGCTGCCTTTGGTATTGCCGGAATATTCTGGCTCACTGCAGTGTTGGCCGTATTGGGTATGGTGATCATCTTATTTATGGTGCCCAATGCTGTCAATAAAGCGCCAAAAGGCGACACCATCGCTAGCTTTGACGACATCAAAAAGTTAATCAAACACCCGCAATTATTGCGACTCGACCTTGGCGTGTTGTTGTTACACTTAACCCTTACCACGATTTTTGTCGCCCTGCCTGGGCAGTTAATTGCCGATGGCTTGGTGGCAGATAAACACTGGCAGCTGTATATTCCGGTGTTTTTGCTCGCATTTGTGCTTATGGCACCGATGATGATAGTGGCGATACGCAAAAATAAGGAAAAGCAAACATTTTTGTTCTCCATTGCTATGCTGATTATTAGCTCGGTGATCTTGTATTGCTTTGTCGACTCACTGTGGGTCATCGCCGCAGCCATGTTGATCTATTTTATCGCTTTTAACTTTTTAGAAGCGACGATGCCGGCCTTGGTGTCGCGTATTGCTCCGGCAACCCAAAAGGGGTCTGCCATGGGGGTGTTTTCCTCGGGGCAGTTTTTAGGGGCATTTTTAGGTGGCGCTTTAGGTGGTATGTTGGCACAGCATTTTGCAGTCGATACCATATTTGCTGCCACAGCCGTAATTGGGGTAATATGGCTTGTTATTGCATGGGGCATGCAAGTGCCACCTAAGAGCAAAGCAATAAGCTTAGTTGCTGCGGTTAAGAGCGAGCAACAAGCAGCGGAATTGGCGAACCAATTGGTTTCATTACCCGGAGTTCTTGAAGCCACCGTAGTGAGCGATGAAAATCGCAGCTACCTCAAAGTAGACGATAAAGTTTTTGAATTGAAGCAAGCCAAGCAAGTGCTGGGTTTGTCATAGTGTGAGGAGAAAATGCCATGGCACGTGGTGTTAATAAAGTAATTTTGGTAGGCAATTTAGGCCAAGACCCTGAGGTTCGCTATATGCCAAACGGTAATGGTGTAGCGAATATCAGCATCGCAACAACCGACAGTTGGAAAGACAAAAACACCGGTCAGCTGCAAGAGCGAACTGAGTGGCACCGTGTCGTTTTATTTGGCAAGCTAGCAGAAGTCGCTGGTGAGTACTTACGTAAAGGCTCACAGGTGTATATTGAAGGTCGTTTGCAAACGCGTAAATGGACCGATCAAAGTGGCCAAGATAAATACACCACTGAGATTGTGGTTGATATGGGCGGTCAGATGCAAATGCTAGGCGGTCGTGGTGAGCAACAAGGCCAGGGCGGTCAATATCAGCAAGGTGGCCAACAGCAAAACAACTTTGGTCAGCAGCAGAGCTATAACCAAGCGCCGCAGCAACAATACTCGCAGCCGCAGCAAAGCCAAAATAGCCAAGCGCAAAGTGGTCAACAAGGTGGCTTTGCACCGCAGCAGCCACAGCAAGGTGGGCAGCAGCAGTCTTCTGGCTTTGGTAACCAGTCAAATCAACAGGGCGGCTTTGCACCGCAGCAGAACCCTAGTCAAGGGTCACAATCTGGTGGTAGCAGTAATCCGATGGAACCGCCGATTGACTTTGATGACGACATTCCGTTCTAGACAAAGAACTCGAGAAAAGCCCAACTAGATGTTGGGCTTTTTTGTGCATGCAAATCAGTGCACCGAAATAATTACTATTGCGGTTCAGTTAGTTAGTGTTCAATAGCCATAAAAGCCTAGGGCTGGCTTGAGTTTTCGGACCTTTTGAACAACACTTCATGTATCTAACCACGCAATAAATACGTTATGCCAACTCAGCTTTTAAGTGGATTTAGTCGCCGTTATCTGGTTAAGCTTTTGATGCTTGCCATCACGGTACTCTTGTGCCTGAATTTATTGCTTAATCATATGCTGCACTTGCAAATGCATAAGCAAGGTGCGCAACTGGCTAAGAGCATTGCTGGTGCTCAAAGCACAGCAGCGGTGCAAGATGTCACTAAGCAGGCTCTGCAATATGGTTTTACATTAAGCCCCGGCAATACTTTAGAACCTCATGTTTTTAGCGTGGATGAACAATCCGTTACCTTGTATCACCAGCCGATTTGGCGTAGTCACCCAGAGGTATTACTGTTTTTTAATTTACTCTCTATTGGGCTTATTTTGTTTGTTCATCGCTGGTGGTTTTTATATGGTCGCAAAACCACGGCAGCGAAACAAAGCACAGCGCCTGTCAAAGCTGTAATAAACAAAGCAAATGAAGACAACTACGCACTGTTTGCCTTGCTGCATTGGCAGTCGACGGTATCGCAGCAGGTCGATTTACAACTTCATTTTCAGTTAGCATTAGTAAAGGGGCTCGGGCGCTTTGGCAATGTTACCGTTAAATATTTAAACTCTGGCGCCTTGGCAGTCACCGTGCAAGCGCTGCAAGTGGGGCAAGGTGAAGCGCTTAGTAAGCAAATTCATGAGTTGGTGTATTGCGCCTTGCGGGAGTTTCGTGGGGATCTGTCAAGAAGTAAAGTGAAGCTAGGTGCCTGTTTCTATCAACAGGGTAGAGAGCAAACTCAAGTGTATCAGAGTGCAAAGTCCGCGCTTTCTATTGCGCAAAACCAAGTGTGGCAGCACACACATCTTATCCACCTTACCTCATTACTGGCAAAACGATTACAGGGTGACGGCGAGTCATTGCTTGAGCACATAAAGCGAGGACAATTTTCGCTGTTTTTCCAACCCCTATTCGACTTTCGTTGCGACGATATTGTGGTCAGTGAAGCTCTGCTCAGGGTGTCACATCAGGAGCTTGGACGGATATCGGCAAAACAAGTGATGCAATATTTATATGCTCCGAGCCAATTCCAAGCGTTAGATAAGATCATTATTAATCAAGTGCTCAGTGTTTATCAGCAAGAGCAGGGGTTTGGCAAAGTGAGCGTCAATTTGCATATCAGTAGCTGGTTAGAGCAGTCTTTTATCGATTGGTTAATCATGCGCTTACAGCAAGCGGGCATTGGTTCGGCGATTGCTTTTGAACTGAGTATCGATGAGGCTTACAGCCACAGTAGTACGTTGCGGCCTGCATTTCAGCAGTTAAGTGAGCTGGGATGTGATATTTATCTTGATAATATTGCCCAAACCCTGTCATCGACGCCATGCGCTTTGCAGGATTACGTGAGTGCCTTTAAGCTCAGCTATGAGCTAATCCACGGCATTGAGCATTCTGGATATCGCCGCCGCACAGTCAAACACATTATTCAGCAAGCCGCTGAGTTTGGGGTGCCGGTGTATGCTGTGGGCGTTGAAACCGACAGTGAACTCAGTTGTGTGAAAGGCTTGGGTGTTAAGGGGGCACAAGGACACTATTTTTCTGCGCCCTTGCAGCAATTAGCGGACATTCATTGAATTCATATAGCGCAAGCCATCAAGCCCTTGCAGTCCGCCGGTGTGAATAGCGGTAATGGTTGCGCCCGATGGAAATTGGCCTTGCGCCACTAGGCTGAACAAAGCATAGAATAATTTCCCGGTGTATATCGGTTCCAGTGGTAATCGATAATGCTGCTTCATGGTGTGACAAAATTGCAGCAGCTCCGGGGTCACTTTGGCGTAGCCACCATGATGGAAGTCATGTTCTAAGTGCCATGCAGCGCTCTCCTTGCCATCTAGCATAGTGCGGATCTCAGCTGCTAAATATTCTGCCCCTTTTAAAACGGCCACGCCAATGAGTTGCGTTTCTGGCGTTAGCCCTTGTGCCAAGCCTGCAAGGGTGCCGCCGCTGCCAACAGCAGTCATGACATAATCACTTTTCGGAAGCTGCTGTGCTAGTTCTTTCACACCATTTAGGGCTAAGCTATTGCTACCGCCTTCGGGAATAATAAAGGCATCAGGGAACTGATGTTGCAAAGTGTTGAGGTAGTCTGGCTGGTGTCGTTGGCGGTATTCAATTCGAGTAACCGGGTGCAGTGATAAGCCACAGGCTCTGGCCATTTTAATCGTCGGGTTATTTTCATCTAACTGCGGCCCACGGATGATGGCATGACCTGTTATAGCAAATGTTTTACACGCCATCGCTGTGGCATAGAGGTGATTTGAAAAAGCACCGCCAAAGGTGACGAGCTCGCTCACACCGCTTTGCTGCATATGCAATAGGTTATACTTTAATTTACGCCATTTATTGCCTTGGATCAGTGGATGCAGTAAGTCGTCCCGCTTTACTACTAAGGTAATGTTATGCTGCTTTAATAGCGGGTGATGAATGGTTTGTAGCGGGGGTTCAGGCAATCTGTCTAGGGTTATCAACGGTTTTTCTCTTCGCTATTTAAGGGCTATAGTGTAATAGCTGGAAAACGACTATGCCAGCGACAAACGTAGGCCTGATGGCCCTAAAACTCAAACACTCTAATAAAATATAAAAAATAGTTGGCAAAAACTGGCAACAGGCTGGTTAATAGTTGTAAACTCAGATATTAATTGCGCAAAGCTTGTGTTTTACTTTGTAAGTACATAGCATAGAGCCCTAACTATAAGAAATAACAAGACCAAACAATTGCCGCTGTTGGGAATGGAACATATGCGAATTGCTCCTATAACTTTTATTGTCTCGGCCTCTATTTTGGCCATGAGTGCAGTAGCTCCGAGCGCTAACGCGCAAGATACGGCCACTGTAACTGCCATAGAGTCCGAATTGTCTAATAAGCAAAACGAGCTTGATAAATACTCGGCTATTCTAGAAAAACACCTTGCTGAAGAAACCCGTTTGCAAACGCAATTAGAATTGTTGCGTGATCGCTCTACCGAATTAGATAAAGAGAAAAATCAGGCTCTTGATGCTATGAACGAGCTTTATAGAAGGTTGATTGACGACCCTTCTATCGATATTGGTGTAGCCCAGTCTCGCTATCAGCAGGCGGTCGCTGATCATAAGCAGAACAAAGAAGACATTGCGATGCAAATAGCGGCAATTGCCTCGCAACGAAAAGACATTGAGCAAGTTCGAGTAACAAAACACACCCTAGTTAATACCCTAGAAAACCTCAAAGATCAGCTAGGCACAGCGCGAGTTGAACGCTTACGCAATGAGTTTACCCGCGAGGGCACATTGGAAGTTGAGCACACCATTAACTGTAAGCGCACAGAAACCTTGGCGGCGTGTGAACAGCGTGGTCAACAAATGGGGCTACAAAAAGCGACCAAACGCTTTATTGATCAAATCTTTGCTAATCTAACCGAGAATCGGGTCGTTGAACCAAAACGCAACATGGCCGGTGCCCAAGTACAAGTGGTCAGTAGCCATGTGGTTGACAGTGGTTTTAGTGGCCAAGGTAATTACAGCGTTAACTTAAGCGTTACTATGCGTGGTGATGTCAACAGCAGCCGTTTGTGTAACTTATTGAGTTTAGACAATCGCTACTGTAGTGAATATGGCACTCCACTGGCTGTCAGTTACCAGTCGAGCTACCCTGCTACCTACAGTGATAGTCAATTGACTTTTTCCGATCCCGTTGCTGATACAGTAGAAGTCGCTACTGTAAAGGCGCAACCGATTGTGGAGACCCCCCTTGTAAAAAAGTCACAATCGGCTGATAAAACAGTCGAGCTTACCTTGCGTTCCAATGTCTACGACGACGAAGTGTTTATCAACGGTGTCAGTTATGGCGCCACCAAAACCGTGGTGAACGTGCCGCCAGGGTTTTACGATATTGAAATACGTAAAATTGGCTACGAACCATTTAAAACGCGGCTAAACCTGCGTGCGGCGCAAACCGTCAACGCCAAATTAGTTAAAAAACGCGAGCCTGTAACCGCTGTTGTAACCGAGCAGCCAACCAAGAGCAGCAATGCCATTGAAGTAGCCGTTTCCAATCATGACAATGAGCTGTCGATTATTCCTGCTGGGACATTTGAAATGGGCGACCTGACGGGCAATGGCTTACCTAATGAACGTCCGGTTGTGGAAAAAGTACTGAGTCATTCTTATGCTATGCAAAGTACTGAGGTGAGTGTGGCGGCTTTTCGTCAGTTTGTGCAAAGCACCGGCTATAAAACCCTCGCTGAAAAAGGCAAAGGTTGTGCTTATTACAAAAATGGCGCACCGGTATGGGAGCTAGAATACAGTTGGCAGAACCCAGGTTATACACAGTCAGATAATTTCCCGGTGGTGTGTGTTTCTTATGAAGATGCCAAAGCGTACGCAAACTGGTTATCAGGCGAGAAAGGGCAGCAATTTCGCTTACCAAACGAAGTGGAATGGGAATACGCAGCCCGAGCTGGGACAACGTCTGAGTATCCTTGGGGCAATGAAATTGGTCGCAACCTAGCTAACTGTGGTTGGTGTGGCAGTGAGTGGTCAAACAAAAGTCCAGCGCCTGTGGCGCAGTTCTCTCCAAACGGCTATGGGTTATATGATACCGTGGGTAATGTGTGGGAGTGGACGCAAAAACGCGCATCTCAAAGTGATGTCACTGTAAGAGGTGGGGCATGGAACTTTGCGCCTAGTTTGGCTCGTGTTTCAACACGCTTAGCCCTAGCTCCTGACTTCAGAGCGAATTATATAGGCTTTCGACTGGTTCGAGAGCGCTAAGGTAGTACACTAAGAGTGACGTTGAACGTCACTTTGTTTGATAGAATTCTTAAAGGTTATCCAGCCTCATGTTTAAAAAATTACGCGGATTATTTTCCAACGATCTCTCTATCGACTTAGGGACAGCAAATACATTAATTTATGTAAAAGAAGAAGGCATTGTACTGAATGAGCCATCGGTAGTTGCGATCCGTCAGGAGCGTGCTGGTGGACCAAAAAGTGTCGCTTCTGTCGGTACTGCGGCAAAACAAATGCTAGGCCGTACGCCAGGTAACATCAAAGCAATCCGCCCCATGAAAGATGGCGTTATTGCTGACTTCTATGTTACCGAGAAAATGCTGCAACACTTTATCAAGCAAGTGCATAATAATAACTTTATGCGACCGAGCCCTAGAGTATTGATTTGTGTGCCATGTGGTGCCACGCAAGTTGAGAAGCGCGCCATCAGAGAGTCGGCAATGGGCGCGGGCGCCCGTGAAGTGTATCTCATTGAAGAGCCGATGGCGGCAGCAATTGGTGCTGGCCTGCCGGTTTCAGAAGCAACTGGCTCAATGGTGGTTGACATTGGTGGTGGTACCACGGAAGTGGCGATTATCTCACTGAACGGCGTGGTGTATTCTTCTTCTGTGCGCATTGGTGGCGATAAGTTTGATGAAGCCATCATCAACTACGTGCGCCGTAACTTTGGCAGCCTAATTGGTGAAGCCACAGCCGAGCTGATTAAGCACGAAATTGGCTCAGCATTCAAAAGCGAAACGCCGGTGGAAATCGAAGTGCGTGGTCGCAACCTCGCAGAAGGGGTGCCGCGTTCATTCACACTGAATTCTCATGAAATCCTAGAAGCCTTACAAGAACCATTAATGGGCATAGTGAGCGCAGTGATGGTGGCACTAGAACAGTCACCACCTGAGTTGGCGTCGGATATTTCTGCTCACGGTATGGTGTTAACTGGCGGTGGGGCACTATTAAAAGATCTCGATCGCTTGTTGATGGAAGAAACGGGGATCCCAGTGGTTGTTGCAGAAGATCCACTCACTTGTGTAGCTCGCGGTGGCGGTAAGGCACTGGAAATGATAGATATGCACGGTGGTGACGTCTTTAGTTACGATTAATGAATCTTTTATTCGGACGTACCGTCTCCCTACAACTGCGACTTACGGTCGCAGTTGTGCTTAGTATTATCCTCATTATTGGCGATCGTTTTACCGCTGGCGGCACCCTAGTGCGTACCAGTTTAAATACCTTAGTCAGTCCGCTTTTGTACGTTGCGAACATTCCTTATGAAGCGTTTAACCTCGGGCTGCAAAGTCTTAATACCCGAGATAAGCTACAACAACAAAATCAAATCTTACTGGAAAAGCAATTACTGCAAAGTGAGCAGCTACAACAATTACAATTTCTACAAAAAGAAAATCAAGAGCTGCGAGCACTGCTCGGGGCATCGGCTCGAGAGAGCAATAAACGCCTAATTGCACAAGTGCTGTCAGTGCATTCCAACCCTTATAGTCACCAAGTGGTGATCAATCGTGGCACCATTGATGGTGTAAAGGAGGGTCAGGCAGTCATTGACGAAATGGGGATTGTCGGGCAATTAACGCAAGTGGGGACCACGACCTCTCGGGTGTTGCTGATGACAGATACAACCCATGCCACACCGGTACGTATTTTACGCAATGACGTGCGTACTGTGGTAGAGGGCACGGGTAAAATCCAGAGCGTTAGATTAGCCCATGTACCCCATAGCATGGATATTCGTATCGGCGATGTGTTGGTTACTTCTGGCTTAGGGGGCACCTTTCCAGAAGGCTACCCTGTGGCGGTGGTGACTGAAATCGATCGGGATGAAGGCTTACCCTTTGCGCAAGTTCAAGCAGAGCCTGTAGCGCAGCTAGATCGTATCAGGTTATTAGTGGTGCTAGGCAAGCAAAGTCGCGAGGCCATTAATAATGAGTAGACATAGCAACTTAATGATTGCGCTCAGCGTGTTTGTGGCCTTGATTATGGCGCTGATGCCATTGCCATTTTCGTTAGAGCCTTTTCGTCCAGATTGGGTGCTTTTAGTGCTCATGTACTGGTCATTGGCGGTACCACATCGTGTTAATATTGGCTGGGCCTGGGTGATTGGTTTAATCATTGATTTAGCCATGGGGGCACCATTAGGGGTCAACTCCCTAACCTATTCCATTTGTATTTATATAACTGCGAGTAACTTCCAAAAAATACGTAACTTTTCAATTTGGCAGCAAGCAGTGTTAATTGGCTTGTTCTTGGCTCTCTATCATTTGTTACAATTTTGGCTTAATCACTTCTTGCTTGATATCTACTTTAACCCGCAATATTTATGGCCAGCGGTTACGGGTATGGTGTGCTGGTTGTGGATTTTTCCGCTACTAAGAAAGTACCGCAGACAGTTTAGGATCAGATAATGTCAATTTCGCTTTATTTAGCGTCCGCTTCGCCACGCCGCAAAGAGCTGTTGGCGCAGTTGGGCTATCAATTTTCGCAGTTCAGCGTTGATGCTGATGAAACCCCACTGGCTGATGAGAAGCCCATCCAGTTAGTGACTCGTTTAGCGCGTCTCAAAGCACAATCTGGCGTAGCAATGGGCTACACCGACAAGCCTGTTTTAGGCAGCGATACTGTGGTAGTGGTAGATGACCAAGCCTTAGGTAAACCCCGTGACAAAGCCGATTTTATGGCGATGATGCAGCAGCTATCAGGGCGAACACACCAAGTGATGACGGCGGTTGCTCTGGCCAGTAACGACAAGGTGCTGAGCGAGGTGGTGATCACCGATGTCACCTTTAAACCCTTAAGTAATGCTGAGATCCTAGCATACTGGGACAGTGGTGAGCCGCTGGATAAAGCCGGTGGCTATGGTATTCAAGGGCAAGGTGGCCGCTTTGTCACTGAGATCCGAGGTAGCTATTTTGCAGTTGTCGGCTTACCTTTGTATGAGACAGATGAATTAATTCAACGGTTTTTTGAATAATATGAGTACAGAGTTACTAATTAATGTTACGCCCAGTGAGAGCCGAGTCGCGTTAATCGAGAATGGCGTTCTGCAAGAAGTGCAAGTGGAGCGTATCGGTAACCTTGGCATCGTGGGGAATATCTACTTGGGCAAAGTAAGCCGCGTACTGCCCGGCATGCAAGCGGCATTTGTGGATATTGGTCTGGAGAAAGCGGCATTTTTGCATGCCTCAGATATTGTTAATAGCGCCTCAATCGAAGAGGGCGTAGACGACTCTCCAGTAAAAAAGGTGCAAGATATTCGGGAGTTGGTTAAACAGGGCCAGTTTATTATGGTGCAAGTGGTTAAAGATCCCTTGGGCACCAAAGGCGCACGGTTAACCACGGATATTACCATCCCATCGCGCTATTTGGTGTTTATGCCTGATGCCACTCATGTCGGGGTCAGCCAACGCATCGAAACCGAAGCCGAGCGCGACAGGTTAAAAGACATTGTGGCTGAGTATAATGATGAAAATGGTGGCTTTATTGTCAGAACCGCGGCGGAAGGGGCCACGGAAGCTGAACTAAAACACGACGCTGAGTTCTTAAAAAAGCTCTGGCAGAAAATCATTAGCCGCCGTCGTAAAACCAGCAAAGCCAGCATTCTTCACGAAGATTTAACGCTCGCGTTTCGTACCCTTAGGGATTACGTCGGGGAAGATATGGAGCGTATTCGAGTTGACTCTAAGTTGACCTACCAAGAGCTGAAACAGTTTACTGAAGAATTTGTTCCTCAGTTGGCTCAGGCTTTGGAATACTACCCGGGTGAACGGCCTATTTTTGATTTATTCGATGTCGAAACCGAGATCCAAAAAGCCCTGCATCGCAAGGTGGAGCTGAAGTCCGGTGGTTACCTCATAATCGACCAAACTGAAGCCATGACCACGGTGGATGTTAATACCGGTGCCTTTGTTGGTCATCGTAACCTCGAAGAAACTATTTTCAATACCAATGTCGAAGCAACGTCTGCTATTGCCAGACAATTAAGACTTCGTAATTTGGGCGGCATTATCATCATCGACTTTATCGATATGGTTTCTGATGAGCATAAACGACGCGTATTGCACTCTTTGGAAACCGCGTTGTCCAAAGACCGAGCGAAAGCCAATATTAATGGCTTGTCGGCTTTGGGGCTGGTAGAAATGACGCGCAAACGCACCCGTGAAAGCCTGGAGCATATTCTTTGTGGTGTTTGCCCCTCGTGTGCGGGTCGTGGCTCGTTAAAGACCGTTGAGACCGTATGCTATGAAATATTGCGAGAAATTGTGCGGGTGAATCGCGCCTATGACGCCGATAAGTTTATGGTGTACGCTGCACCAGCGGTGAGTGAGGCGCTGATAAATGATGAGTATCATAACCTCGCCGAACTAGAACTGTTTATTGGTAAACAAGTGAGTATTCAAACAGAAAGCCTCTACAGCCAAGAGCAGTTTGACGTTGTAATGATGTAAGGGTATCCATTGATGCAGGCTAAGGCCGTCTGTTTTTTCTGTCTTCGTAAAGCGTGGCAGTTGTTTGCTATCACATTAGTGACACTGGCGGTATTGGTGTCGGCGCTAAAGTATGCGTTGCCCTATGCCAATGAGTATCGTGACAACATCGAGGCCTTAGTACAAAAGCAATTCAATATCGATATCAGCATCGGTCAAATCAGTGCCAGTTGGGAGGGCAATGGTCCCGCCCTGGTACTTGAGTCGCTCTCTTTTAAAGACAATCAAAATTCACCTATTGCCGTTGAGATCGCGAAAACATCACTGCAGCTTAATGTCATAGAGTCGTTACGGCGACTGCAAATTGCATCTAATTACTTTGTTATCGAGGGCTTCGAAGCAGACATTAATTTAGCGCAATTAAAAACCTCACAAGAACAACAAAACTTTGAGCAACAAGCCCTCATCGAAGGCTTATTTTTAGGCGATGTTGGTCACTTTGCTATTCAAAACAGCCGCTTAAACTTAACTTTTGACAGTGGTAAAACCCATAGCTTGTTACTTAAGGATTTGATCTGGCAAAACTCGATTCAGCTCCATCAAGGTACCGGAGAAATCGCTTTACCCGGGTTTTCTCAAGGGCAATTTAACGCTCGCTTATCGCTCTCTGGCAGTAAACTTTCGGAGCTCAATGGTAACATTTATGTGTCTGCCGATACTGTCAACCCAGTTGAGTGGCTGGGGGAGTTTGTTACCTTGCAATACCCAGACATTGAAGCCGATATTAATGCCCAGCTGTGGCTTGGCTTTAGTGCGGGAGCATTGCAAGATATTAGCGTCGATATAAAACCCAGTGTACTCACTTGGGTGGAAGACGACAGACCCAGCTCTTTAGCGCTGGACGATGCCCAGTTCATTCTGACGCCAGAGCAACAGGGATGGCGAGTAAAAAGTAGTGGTATTCAGTTTACCCGAGATCAACAGGCCTTAGTGCCGGTGAACGTTGAGGCGGTCATTCAGCCAGACGCTAAAACCCTTTGGTTTGAGGATTTGAATATCAGTTTTGTGGCTGAGTTGGCCCAGTTATTGTCGTTTCCGGGGCGTGAAGCGCTGTACGGTATGAACCCTAATGGCGTGGTCAGTGCTGCTAAGCTAACGGTGGCGAACAATGGCGATATTTCAGCTTGGGGAGTTATTGATGAACTGGCATTTCAGCCTTATGAAGGGATCCCTGGGCTGTATGGCACACGCGCCGAGTTTAACTTCGTTAATCAGCAAGCACACCTTAACCTCAGTGCTGAAAATGTGCAGCTTTTGGCCCGTGAGACCTTCAAAGATAACCTCAAAATAACCCAGCTCAGTGGTGATATTTATTTGCAGCGCTCATTGCAACAACAATGGCAGCTTTCCAGTCCCAACTTGTGGCTGAGTAACCAAGACCTTGCCCTAAGCACAGAGTTTACCTTGCAGTTAGGTGAGCAACCAGAGCTTGCACTGTATGCCGAGCTACTGGGTGGCCGCGGTGAAATTGCAGACAGCTATTTCCCTGTTAGCATTATGCGAGATAACCTAGTGGATTACTTAGAGCGAGGCATTATCAGTGGCCAACACTTAACCACTCAAGTATTACTGAATGGCCCTTTGCAGCATTTTCCATATGCCAATAAAGAGGGGCAGTTTGAGGTGAAATCACAACTGAATGATGTGATCTTCAGCTTTGCCCCGGACTGGCCGAACGTGCAACAGGGGGAGGTCGAGCTACACTTTGAAAACCAGCGCATGGACATTTACGCGCACAGCGGCAAGTTGCTCAACCAAAGGATCCAAGAAGGCGTGGTGGTCAGCATCGCGGATTTAAGTAATGCTGATATTTTAACGGTGGATATTAATCATCAAACGCCAGGTCAGACATTACAGCCTTTTTTTGCAGCCACTCCTTTGGCGGACCCCTTAGCCAATATATTTTCCGTGGTACAAGTTGAACAGCCGGCTCGTGGTGATATTCAATTGCAGGTAGACCTCCGCTCGGGTGCAACCCAAGCTCAGGGAGAGGTGTGGCTCGATAATAATCGGGTTTATTTATCTAAACCCGGTATGCAACTCACGGATGTCTCAGGCCGAGTGGCATTTGTTGATGATACTATTACCATTGAGCAGTTGAGGGCATCATGGTTAGACATGCCTTTATCTTTACAGCTTAGTGGCAGTGGTGATAGCACACTATATCAGCTCGATAGTGATATTGAATTACAAGCCGAGATGGCGAAGCTGCAACCACATACTAATGGCATCCTAGATAATTACTTAGCTGGAACGACCACCCTTAATGCCTCCTTGGCACTGCGCTTTGCTGATACTGGCTTTAGTTATAAGGCAAAGTTTGACTCGGATTTACGCGGGGTAGCCAGCCAATTACCGCAGCCGCTACACAAGCCGGCCGAGCAAACAACATTACTGCGAGGCACCGTCTTAGGTGATGATATTTCGAATTTAATCACCGCCAACTGGGGTGAGCAACTCTATTTTAATGCCATTATTGGCAACGACTCTGGGCGCATGGACAACGCCCACCTGATTTTAGCCGAGCAAGACTTAGGCTTAAACACTCAAGGTTTTGATGTCACCATCGCACAACAAAACACCGAGTTATTGCCATGGTTACCCTTGTTAAAGAACATTACCAATGCAGCTAACCGCTCTGAAGGAAAAAGCTTTTTCCCTGCTCTTAATCGGGTGCAAGGGCAATTTGCCAGCTTATCGTTTGCTGATATTCCATTTCACGATGTTGAATTTACGCTGACCCCAGCGCAGTCAGGAACGTTATTACGACTAAACAGCAAAGAAATGCGCACCCAAGTCAGCATTCCTGCATCCAGCTCCAGCCGTCCAATTCATATCAATAGTGATTATCTGCGGCTAAACTTACCTCAAGAGCAACAAACAGAGTTATTACCGCAAAGTGAAGAAAGTCCTTTGCGTTCTTTAGATTGGTTATTAACCCTACCCGCGACAGAATTTGTCTGCAGTGACTGCAAGGTGGATGACTACCAGTTAGACCGAGTCAATTTATCTTTATTCGGGGACGGTGAGAAGTTGAATATTTCGGAGTTGGTGATAGATAAAGAAGAACACCAGCTCAATGCCAGCGGACGCTTTGAGCTGGGCCAGAGCCGTTTTAACGGAGTGCTGATAAGTGATGATTTTGGTGAGCTAACGGATGAGTTTGATATTACCTCTACCATCAAAGACTCCAGTGCCAATATTGAATTCGACCTGGCATGGCAAGGTGCGCCTTACGATCTCAATGTTGCAAGCCTAGCCGGTGAGTTAGATTGGCGGCTCGGAGAAGGGCACTTGGCTGAGATCAGCGATAAAGGCGCGCGAGTGTTCTCGTTACTGAGTTTGGACTCTTTGATCCGCAAGCTTAGGTTGGACTTTCGCGATGTTTTTTCGAAAGGCTTTTTTTACAACAGTATGAGTGGCAAAGTACGCATAGATAAGGGCATTGCTTACAGTGATGACTCAAAGTTAGACGGCGTGCCCGCTGATTTATCAATTCGAGGTTATGCTAACCTCAACAATCACGAAATTAATTATGATCTTGCGGTCGCGCCACAGGTTACCTCGAGTTTACCGGTGATCATGGCTTGGGCGGTGAACCCAGTGACTGGGCTGGCCGCTTTGGCATTAGATAAAGTGATCCACTCTGCCCGTGTGATCTCGGAAATTAATTTCAAAATTACCGGGACCATGCAAGAACCCATAGTGACTGAAGTCGACCGTAAGAGTAAAGAGGTTGAATTACCGCAGCCGATAGTGCCTGAGGGAGAAAACCCGACCTCCGGCGAGCCTGCTTTGCAACCAGAGCAAGCTCAAAGTGAGGAGTTACAACCTCAGCAAGTACAGCAGGAGAAAGGTAATGGCTAACGTAATTGCGCTGCCTATGCGTTCAACACCAGAACCACAAGACAATTTAGCTTACCTGAGAGCACAGTTACAACAGCTGCAAATCACAGCGCCGACCTTGGTGTGTTTACCCGAAACCTGGTTGGCTTTTTGTGCTACAGCGGCACAAAGTTGGCAAGTAGCACAGCACAGTGAACAACACATAGCACAACTGGCGCAATTGTGCCGCGAGTTCAACATTTGGTTAGCCGCTGGCACCATAGCCACCCCAAGCAACGATGAAAAATATTATGCCACCAGTTTATTGTTTAATGATGTTGGTGAGGTGGTCGCCCGCTATAATAAGATCCATCTTTTTGATGCCGATGTTAATGACAGCACCCAGCAATACCGCGAGTCGGCACGGACACAGCCCGGCGACGCCACAACCGTAGTCAACAGCCCATTTGGTTTAATTGGTCTAAGTGTCTGTTATGATCTGCGTTTTCCGGGACTGTATCAGCGTTTACGGCAGCAAGGTGCTGAGCTGATCTTAGTACCAAGTGCATTTACTTGTAGCACCGGAGCGGCACATTGGCAGCCGCTATTACAAGCCAGAGCCATTGAAACACAGTGCTATGTTATCGCAGCTGCACAGTCAGGCCACCATGACAATGGCCGTGATACTTATGGTCATAGCTTAATTGTGTCACCTTGGGGAGAGGTGTTAGGCGATTCTGGTACGGCATTAACGCCACTGCAGCAGCAATTAGATTTGAGTTACCTAAAAGAAATCCGTGGCAAAATGCCCGTTGCGAGTCACAATCGATTTAAAAGTGAGTTTTTATGAGTAATGTAGAGCAAAATTTACTGGCCAATAGTCAGTTGACGCGCGAGCAGTTAGCACAAACGCTAGCTTATATTCATCAGCACCAAGTAAATTATGCCGATCTTTACTTCCAATCAAGTCATCATGAGACCTGGGTGCTTGAAGATGGCGTGGTAAAAGACGGTAGCTATAATATCGAACGCGGTGTCGGTGTACGGGCGATCAGTGGCGAGAAGACGGGGTTTAGCTATTCCGATGCCATTAACCTAGAAGCCTTGAACAAAGCGGCAGAAGCCGCTCGTAGTATCGCTAGTGCTGGTAACAATGACTCGGTACAAGTGTTCAGTGACGTTAAAGCCCCACTGCACTTTCAGCCTGCACAGCCCATCATGAGCATGACGGATGCGGATAAGGTCGCTTTGTTACGAGAGGTGGAAGGTTGTATTCGCGATCTCGCGCCAGAAGCGCAGCAGGTTGTTAGTTCTATTTCAGCGGTGTATGAAGAGGTGCTTATTGCCGCCAGCGATGGCACGTTTGCCACTGATATCAGGCCCTTGATCCGCTTAAACTGCTCGGTGTTGTTGGAAAAAAATGGTCGCCGAGAGCGCGGCAGTGCTGGTGGCGGTGCTAGGTTAGACTATGGCTACTTTAAAGAGTTAGTGGATGGTGAACCCCGCTGGATGCAGTTTGCCAAAGAAGCGGTGCGCCAAGCTCGGGTTAACCTCGAAGCGATAGATGCGCCAGCTGGTGCGATGCCTGTGGTGCTGGGGGCCGGTTGGCCAGGCGTGTTGTTACACGAAGCAGTAGGCCATGGCCTAGAGGGTGACTTTAATCGTAAGGAAGCCTCTGCATTTAGTGGTCGCATTGGTCAACAGGTTGCTTCTAGCCTTTGTACTGTGGTGGACGATGGCACCATTGCCGATCGCCGTGGCTCATTAAACGTGGATGACGAAGGCACGCCAGCGGCGTACAACGTGCTGATTGAAAAAGGCGTGTTGAAAGGCTATATGCAAGACAAGCACAACGCCGGACTCATGGGCGTGGCGCCAACTGGCAATGCCCGTCGGGAGTCGTATGCGCATTTACCTATGCCGCGTATGACCAACACCTATATGTTGCCAGGTGAGCACACTCAGGAAGAAATCATTCGCAGTGTCGATAAAGGTATTTTTGCCAGCAACTTTGGTGGAGGACAGGTCGATATCACTTCGGGTAAGTTTGTTTTCTCGGCGTCTGAAGCTTACCTGATTGAAAATGGCAAAATTACTCAGCCAATCAAGGGAGCCACGTTAATTGGCAACGGCCCTGAAGTGATGAAAAAGGTCTCTATGGTAGGCAATGATCTGGCTTTAGATAAAGGGGTTGGGGTGTGTGGTAAAGACGGTCAGAGTGTGCCTGTGGGCGTTGGCCAACCCAGTCTTAAAATTGACGAAATCACCGTAGGTGGCACGGCATAAACGCTAAAGGTTAGAGGGAGCGAGCTCCCTCTAGGCCACATACCCTCATGGCATGATGGCATCTTTAAGGTACTGAAACAGCTCTTTGTAGGCTTTGCCTGGCTTTTCCGCTTTGAGCTCTTTGTTGGCTTGTCGGGCTAACTGACGCATCTTTTGACGTTCTAACTCTGGATAGCTGTTCAGCAGCTCATTAATCTTGCTGTCTCCTTGAGCTATGACCTCATCACGGGTGGTTTCAATTTGATTTAATAAGACATCAGCTTGGTTATTGCGGTTGAGCAGAATATCCATGGCTGCTTGGATCTCGTCAATATTACTGGTGCTGCGTAACGTCTTGCCAATGTAATTCATGTGACGACGGTAAGCGTCGGTTTTGGCACGGATCTTATCCGCTACCTTCATCGCTTCCTTCAGCTCATCGGACAGGGGTAACTTTTCTTGTTGTTTCTTGCCTAACGCGGCAATTTCACAGCCTAACTCGTGCAGCTCTTGGGCATCACGTTTTAGCTCGGTCTTAGAAACATAGATGATTTCTTCTTCGGTATTTTGCTCGTCTTTTGCCATTGCTTTGATCTGTTTATCGTTGGTGAATTATGCAAAGTATACCACAATTGATCACTACAATAGCGAATGGCTGTGTTACGATTATTAGCCAATACTATTTATATCACACTTGCCAATAAGTACGAGCGGATAAGGTATCTATGACGCACTCCTCACAAGACCCAATATATAGCCAAATTGATGAAGTAAAAAATGCCGTAGAAGAGGTGCTTAAGCATGCTAAAAAGCTTGGTGCAACCTCTGCTGAAGCTGCCATGTCGAGCACCTCAGGGCTCTCTGTTAGCACCCGTATGGGGGAGGTTGAAACCATAGAGTTTAACCAAGATGGCGGCTTGGGGATCAGTGTATATGTCGGTAATCATAAGGGCTCGGCGTCTACCGCAGATCTAAGCCCTGAGACCTTGCGCACAGTGGTAGAAAAAGCCGTTGATATTGCGCGTTTTACCTCGGATGACCCTTGTAATGGTATTGCCGATAAAGTGCTACTGGAAATGTCGCCACCGCAGCTGGACTTATTTCACCCATGGCAATTAACGCCCGAAGAGGGAGTCGCTCAGTGTATTGAAGCAGAAAAAGCAGCACTGGAAGCCGACCCCAGAATTGTTAATTCCGATGGCGCCAGCCTTGCCAGTCACCAAGGGATCCGAGTATATGGTAATAGCCACGGACTCATTGCCGGCTATCCGCGCACTCGCCATACCTTAAGCACTATGGTGATTGGTAAGGAAGGCGAGCAAATGCAACGTGACTCTGCTTACACCATTTCTCGAGTTCATAGTGAGTTGAAATCGGCCCACGATGTTGGCTTGGAAGCTGCCACCGCAACACTGGCAAAGCTTGGGAGCCGTAAAGTATCAACAGCAAAAGTGCCGGTGGTATTTCGTGCCGACATCGCCAATAGCTTGTTTGGCCACCTTGTTGCCGGTATTGGCGGTGGAGCTCTTTATCGTAAATCGAGCTTTTTACTCGACACACTTGGTGAGCAAATCTTTAACCCTTGTGTCAACATTACAGAAAAGCCTCACTTAATGCGTGGCTTAGCGTCTAGCCCCTTTGATAGTGAAGGAGTCAAGACGGTGGACCGCGATATTATCACCGATGGCGTGCTAAATACTTACCTGTTGGCAAGCTATGCAGCGCGACGCTTAGGAATGGAAGCGACGGGGCACGCCGGGGGTATTCACAATTGGCTGGTCAAGCCAACTCACGATGATCTCACTAGCTTGCTCGCTAATATGGGTACTGGGTTGTTGGTAACCGAGCTTATGGGACAAGGTGTTAATACGGTGACGGGTGATTACTCCCGTGGCGCGGCAGGGTTCTGGGTGGAAAATGGCGAAATCCAATACCCCGTTAGCGAAATCACCATTGCCGGAAACCTAAAAGACATGTTTATGGGCATTGAGGGCATTGGCGGTGATATTGAGCAGCGCGGCGCGGTGCAAACTGGCTCGGTGCTGGTTAATAATATGCAAGTTGGTGGAGAGTAACGCGGCCCACGGTGCTGGCATGTGCCAGCATCGTTCTAATACCCTAAACCAGCAGCCAGGTTGCGGTACCTAAGAAAGCAAAAATACCCACTATATCGGTGACTGTGGTGAGCACCACACTGCCGGCCAATGCTGGGTCGATGTTCATTCTCTTTAAAATGATGGGTATACTGGCGCCGGCAATACCTGCCGCCACCAGGTTCATAAACATTGCAAAGGCAATTACGCCGCCGAGTTTAAAGTCCCACTGCCAGATAGCAATCACCCCAGCGATGAGCACAGACCAAAGCACGCCATTGAGCGCGCCAATGGCCAGCTCTTTGCCGAGTAAAAATCGTTGGTTGGTTTGGTTAATGTGGCCAAGGGCGATACCACGTATCACCAAGGTGAGCGTTTGGCTACCAGCCACACCACCCATACTGGGCACAATGCCATTTAATACCGCAAGAATGGGCAGAATATCTAACGTGCCTTCAAAGAAACTGGCAACGAAGGCCGCCAGTAACGCCGTTAAAAGATTAATGCCAAGCCAAATAGAGCGGCGCTGGCTACTTTTCATCACCGGTGCAAAGGTATCTTCTTCATCCTCAAGACCGGCCATGCTTAGTAAGCTGTGCTCAGCGTCCTCACGAATAACATCAACTACGTCATCGATGGTGACTCGGCCTAGCAAATGCGCGTTATCGTCCACCACAGGCGCTGAGATCCAGTTGTGACGCTCAAAAAGTTGTGCCACTTCGGATTCATCCATCGAGATAGGGATGGTTTCCTTGTCTTCATCCATCAAGTCACGCACCAAGCTCTCAGGTGAGCTGGTTAATAATAAATTGATGGTTAACGCCCCTAAAAAGCAGTTGTCTTTGTCGACCACATAGAGCTCATCGGTGCCATCGGGTAACTCACCTTTTAAGCGCAAGTAACGAAATACCACTTCCAAGGTGACGTCGGGGCGAATGGTGACGGTATCGGTGCTCATTAAAGCACCGGCAGAGTGCTCTTTGTACGATAAGGCTTGGGTGGCGCGATCGCGGTCTTGGCTATCCATGGCGCCAATCACGTCTTGATAAACGGTATCAGGCAGGCTTCTTAATACGTCGCCGAGATCGTCGTCATCCATGTCCTCGGTAGCCGCTGCGATGAGCTCAGGTTCCATCTGCGCGATGATCCCCAAACGCACGTCCTCGGACAGTTCTTCAAGGACATCCCCCTGAATATCTGGGTCGACCAATTGCCAGAGCATGGCACGGACTTTATGGGGTGAAGACTCGAGTAAAAGAGCAGTATCACACGGTGCGGTTTCAGCTAATACCCGCCGAACTTGAACAAACTGTCCACTGTTTAAGGCTTTTGTCACCTTTTGCAGTTGTTCCAGTGTGTAGTCTTGCTCAAATACTTCAGGCATAGGCATCCTTTTGCGTGTTAATACTGAATACTATGGTTGTTGGTTTTATATTTTACCCTAGCTATTTTGTTATTTTATTGCAGAGAACCAACCTTACATGCAGCGCCAGGAGGGCAATACAGTGTAACCCACTTTACAAAAAACTACCAAGTAGAGTAAAGCAAAAGCGCCACCAGATCCGCTATGGCGACAGGATGTGAAGATAGGACAGTAAAGATGAGTTACCCAAACAGCTTGGTATTACTCATCCTCGTGGAATTTGTTTTCAATCAAGGCGCCAATTTCAGCCAGCGCTTTATCGGCATCAGGGCCTTCGCACACCACCTTGACCTCTTTACCTTGGCTGCTCTCAAGCAACAACAGTGCTAGTACGCTATCAGCGGCGGCTGACTTATCGCCTTGATAAAGCGTGACTGAGGCATCAAATTGCGTCGCTAGTTGCGCCAGCACCGACGCGGCTCTGGCATGCAAGCCGAGTTTGTTTTTGATTAAAAAGGTCCCTTGTTGCATTAGCCTTCCTGCTCACGGTGGCGTATTTTGACGTTACTGTGGGTTTTGGCAAAGCGTTCACCAATGGTTTGCGCAAGATAAACAGAGCGGTGCTGACCGCCAGTACAGCCAATGGCTATGGTTAAATAACTGCGGTTATTTCGCTCTAGATGTGGCAGCCAAGTTTGCACGAAAGTTTGAATTTGCCAAGTAAACTTCTGCACTATGCTGTGGCTAGCAAGGTAGTCAATCACCGGCTGATCTAATCCCGTTAACGGTTTTAGTTCTGGCTCCCAATGAGGATTGGGCAAAAAACGGGCATCAAACACGTAGTCGGCTTGTTTGGGGATACCATGTTTGAAACCAAATGACTCAAAGGTGATGATCAGTTGTTTGTCTTTTTTACCTAAAATCTTCTCGCGGATCTCTTCAGCAAGCTGGTGGACACTGAGGCTGGTAGTGTCGAGTAAAAAGTCAGCACGGGTGATCAAGACATCCAATAGCTCGCGCTCTTTTTTTATTGCTAAATCGAGTGGTAAGTTATGCAGCGATAATGGGTGTAAACGTCGGGTTTCAGAAAAGCGCTTTATAAGGGTCTGATCGTCACTATCTAAATAAAATAGAGCGGGCTTAGCAAATCCAGGAAGGTACTCAAGAATGTCGTTAAATTCGTCTTGTTCTTTGGGTAGGTTTCTAACGTCGATGCTGACAGCGATTTTATTGTAGTTATCGGATACGCTGCGCACCAAAGAAGGCAACAGGTTGACCGGGATGTTATCAACACAGTAATAGCCTAAGTCCTCTAGCACGCGTAAAGCCACTGATTTACCAGAACCAGAACGGCCACTAATAATGATTAACTCTAACCCCTTGTCTTCATCACCCATTATCGTCTCCTTGGATAACTGCGTAAAGCTCTTGATCGGTCTTGGCGTGCCGTAGCTGTTTACAAAACGATTTGTCTTGCAGTTTTTCAGCGATAGCAGCTAAAGTTTTTAAGTGTTCTTCATTATTGCCCTCAGGGACAATAAAAGCGACAAAAATGTCCACGGGTTGCTTGTCGATTGCTTCAAAGGCGATCGGCTGCTCACTCACCAGCACCATCGCCAGAATTTGCTCAATACCTTGCAACCGACCATGGGGTATGGCAATGCCTTTTCCTATCCCAGTACTGCCGAGCTTTTCCCGTGTCATTAACGCATCGAGAATGACGTGTTTGCTAACATCAGGAAGTTGCTGGTGAGCCAGTTCACTGATGTATTCTAGAATTCTTTTTTTGCTATTAAAAAGGACCGCAGCTTTGCTACAGTCCTTGTTCACTAATGTGCATAATTTCATTTTAGTGTCGAGTGAGCTTCTCTTTGTGTTTGATAACTTGACGGTCTAGCTTATCAATGAGCTTATCAATTGCCGCATACATATCTTGATGCTCGGTCGATGCAAACAGCTCACCGCCATTGACGTGTAATGTTGCCTCTGCTTTTTGTACCAGCTTTTCAACATCAAGGATCACGTGAACGTTATTTATATGATCAAAATGCCTCTCTAGCTTCGCAAACTTGTTGGTGACATAGTCTCGTAATGAGTCTGTGATTTCTACATGGCGACCAGTTAGATTTAGTTGCATAAGCATTTTCCTTCTTGGTTTTTTACGTCTTAAATCAAGCTTTTACGTTGATTTGACGGTGGAATGGCTAGGGATTCACGATATTTTGCAATCGTACGTCTCGCTACCTTAATTCCTTGCTCAGCTAAAATATCTGCAATTTTGCTATCACTTAATGGCTTAGCGGTGTTTTCTGCAGCTATTAGCTTTTTGATGAGCGCTCTAATCGCGGTAGATGAGCACTCACCGCCGTTTTCGGTACTGACATGGCTAGAGAAGAAATACTTTAACTCAAAGATACCACGAGGCGTATGCATATACTTCTGGGTGGTGACACGAGAAATTGTAGACTCATGCATATCAACCATCTCAGCGACATCATTAAGTACCATTGGGCGCATTGCTTCAGGGCCATGTTCAAAGAATGCCTGTTGTTGCTGGACAATGCAATTGGTTACTTTTAATAAAGTATCATTACGGCTTTCTAGACTTTTAATAAACCACTTAGCTTCTTGTAAGTGGGAGCGAATAAATTGGCTATCAGCACTAGAGCGAGCGGTTCTAGACATGGCCGCATAATGATCATTGACGCGGATTTTTGGCATGGCATCAGGATTGAGTTCGACTACCCAGCGACCTTTTACTTTTTTCACCGAGACATCAGGGATGACATACTCAGGCTCTTCACGAATAATGCTGGCGGCCGGCTTGGGATTGAGGCTGTGGATCAGCGTCATCACCTCTTTCAATTCGGCCTCTTTTAACCGCGTCTTTTTCGCTAAGGTACGGTAATCTCGGCTCGCCAGTAGATCGATGTGCTCAGTGAGGATCATTTTGGTTTCTGCCAGCCAAGGTGTCTCTGATGCAAACTGATTAAGCTGTATACACAAACACTCTTGCAAGCTCCGTGCAGCAACACCAACAGGGTCAAACAGCTGCACACGCTTGAGTACGGCTTCCACCTCGTCTAACTCTATCGGTTCCTCTGCTTCTGCGTCATTAATGCTGTCGAGAATGTCTTCACAGCTTAGGGTGAGTAATCCAGAGACATCGACCGCCTCAATGATGGCAATAGCAATGGCTCTATCCGTGGGACTAAAAGGAGTGAGCTCTAATTGCCACATCAAATAGTCATGCAGCGACTCAGATGTTTCTCCTTGATAAACATTATCATCATCTGGAAGAGGAGCTGAGCTGGCAACAGGGGCTGCACTCATATACTCATCCCAAGTGACGTCCATGGCTAAGTCATCGCTAACCGTGTCTTTGCTCATGGCGGTATCAGAATCGAGCTCATAATCACTGACAGGCGCTTCTTCCTGAGATGCTTGACCTTCGTCTGCAGCGGATTTTTCTTGGTTGTTTTGCTCCAAGCTTTCGGTATCAGCGTTTTCACCTTCTTCCACTTCTAGCAACGGGTTGCTATCCAGTGCTTCTTGGATTTCCTGTTGCAAATCCAAGGTACTGAGCTGCAGCAAGCGTATCGCCTGTTGCAGTTGTGGAGTCATTGTAAGTTGCTGCCCCATGCGCAGCTGTAATGATTGCCTCATGTATCTTTAACAATCCCTTATAACAGTTATTATTACTACGTCTTAACTATAGCTTGAATTGTTCGCCTAGGTAGACATCTCTTACGGTTTGATCGGCTAAAACGTGTTCTGGCGTACCTGATGCGATTAATTCCCCATGTGAAACAATATAAGCTTTTTCACATACATCAAGGGTTTCCCTGACATTATGATCGGTAATTAGCACGCCAATGCCACGATTTTTTAAGTGCTCAATTATGGTCTTTATATCTAACACCGAAATGGGATCAACACCAGCAAAAGGTTCATCAAGGAGAATAAATTTCGGGTTGGCCGCCAGAGCTCGGGCGATCTCTACTCGACGTCGTTCGCCACCAGACAGTGCCATTCCCTGTGAGTCGCGAATATGCTGGATATTAAACTCATCTAATAGTTCATTGAGTTCGGTTTCACGTTGGGCTTTGGTTAAGTCCTTACGGGTCTCTAAAATGGCCATTAAGTTTTGGTATACGGAAAGCTTACGAAAAATCGAGGACTCTTGGGGTAAATAGCCTATCCCCATTCGGGCGCGGCTGTGCATTGGCAATAACGTGATGTCTTCATCATTTATGCTAATTTCACCTTTGTCGCTAGGCACTAAGCCTACGATCATATAAAACGTGGTGGTTTTGCCAGCGCCATTAGGCCCTAATAAACCGACAATGCTGCCAGCTTCAACGCTTAACTCAACATTTTTGACCACCTGTCGGCCTTTGTAGCTTTTCGCAAGCCCAGTTGCTGTTAATACGCTCATGGATTGTTACCTTGCGATGGTTGTGGTTCTTTTTCTTTTTTGTTTTCATCGTCCTCATCAACCGGCACTAATACGGTTCTGACCCTGGAATCCTGTTGCCCCGAACGTTCAGCGCTGATCAGTTGTTGTTCAATATCATAGGTGATGACTTGGGCATTAATTTTTTGTCCAGCTTGGCTAATTTCGGCGTCACCGGAAATAACCAGCGTCAGAGCTGCTACGTCGTAACGAATTTCATTGGCTTTAGCCTCTAACAAACTACCATCCGCTTGTTTTTCGCTAAAAATAGCTGGGCTTCCGGTGGCAACCAATAATTGTTTGTTGGTGCCAAGCTCTGCGCGACGATGGACCTCTAGGCGGTCGGCTTGGATTTTCCTGTCACCATGGATAATCACCACGTTTTGCTCAAAAATACCAATGTTGCTCTGTAGCTGGGCTTGCTGTCTTCCGGAGTCGATGATGACTTCATTTTGCTCCGCGGCGAGCGCGTTGGTAGCGGCAGCTAATAGGCCTAAAAAAACGAGTTTGTTCATTACTTTACTGGTCATAATAAATTGTCTTAGTGTGATTGATGAGTTCGATCACTTGGTTGTGTAAATCCGCATGCAGGCCTTTTCCGGTGATCTTAACACTAGGACCTGTAATAATGACTGGATGTTCCGACTTCATCAATTTTTGCTTAATATCGACTCTGACATTATCGGCGTTAATATCGCTTATCATGGCGTTTGGCACTAAGTTTTGTGCTAGTACCTGGCCCTCTAAAATCAGGGTGTTGTTTTCATATAATGTGGCTTCAAGGGCGCTAATGCGCCAATTTTGCTCGCCGTTGTACAAGGTAAAAATGGGTTTCTCAAAATGGCTAAAACCAAGGTCTTGATAGAGTTCCATCTTATCTGCCGTGACTTGATAGTTGAGCAAGCCGTTTTCACTGTAGGTGGTTTGTTGTAATGCGGTGGCGACATAGTCAGGTTTAGCCAGCGGCTCATCTCCTTGGCTTTTGCGGCTAGTATCTTGGTTGAACATGGGAGACCACATCCACACCATGATGGCAGCGAAAACAATAAGTAAGATGACACGAAGAGCGGTCATGCACTGACCCCTTTGGTGGTTAGGCTATGACCTTGGCTTAACATCAATAAGTCAGTGAGCTCTCGCACTGCGCCAAAGCCTCCTGGCTGCAAGGTAATGTAATCTGAAATTTGTTTAATTACCGGGTGAGCATCGTTGACCGCTACCGCAAAACCCACTTGCTCCATCACTGGTAAATCTGGGCCGTCATCGCCTATATAGGCAATGTCACTATCGCTTAGATTGAGTGTGTTTTTCAGTGCTTGATAGGCTTGCAACTTGTCCTCTTGGCCTTGATAAATGTGCCTTACATTCAAGCTAGTCATACGCTGCTGAACAATGTGTGAATGGCGACCGGTGATAACGGCCACTTCAACGCCACTTGCGATGAGCGCTTTGACGCCAAATCCATCTTTGGTATTAAACGCTTTTAGTTCTTCGCCATTATTGCCTAAGTATATGCGACCATCGGAAAAAACACCGTCAATGTCGCAAATAAGTAATTTAATGTTGCTGGCTTGCTGCCAAGCGGACTCAGATATGGGCTGATATAAATCTTGAAACTGCATTATAACACTCCTGCTCGCAGCAAATCTTGAGTATTCAAAGCACCAATCGGGGTGTTGTTATCATCCACCACAATTAAGCCATTGATGCGCTTTTTTTCCATAATATTAAGCACTTCAGCTGCCAACATATTGGCTTTCCCGGTGGTGCATTTGGCCGTCATTACCTGGGTGATAGGAGTGCTATGAATATCGACTTTTTGCTCGATAATACGACGCAAGTCACCATCGGTAAAAATCCCTTTGAGGCTTTTTTGGTCATCGACAATGGCAGTCATACCTAAGCCTTTAGCTGACATTTCAAATAAGGCTTCTTTCACTGTGCTGAGCTCATGGACCATAGGGATAGTATCCCCGCTGTGCATTACATCATTGAGTGTCAGCAGTAAGCGTTTACCAAGGCTGCCACCAGGGTGAGAGAGGGCAAAGTCATCCGCGGTGAAGCCTCGCGCTTCGAGTAAAGCGACCGCCATGGCATCGCCCATCACTAAGGTTGCTGTGGTGCTGGCCGTGGGCGCTAACCCTAGTGGGCACGCTTCTTTAGACACTTTAACACAGACATGAACCGTGGCATTTTTCGCCATCGTTGATTCTGGGTTTCCGGTCATGGCAATGACCGGGGCGCCAAGGCGTTTGATCACAGGTAAAATTGACACCACCTCTTGGGTTTCCCCTGAGTTGGAAATCATGACAATGACGTCATCCGCAGTGATCATGCCTAAATCGCCGTGACTAGCCTCTCCTGGGTGCACGAAAAACGCAGGGCTACCAGTGCTGGCTAGGGTTGCGGCTATCTTGTTACCAATATGGCCCGATTTTCCCATACCAACGATAATAATCCGGCCTTTACAGTTAAACATGAGTTCACAGGCTGCAGCAAACTCTGAGTCGACAAAACGCTGCACTTCTTCGATTGCAGCGAGCTCGGTTGCAAAAACGTGCTTGGCAGAAGCAATGAAATGATGTGTTGACACAGCCAGTCCCTAAATAATGTAATAAATGTACGCCGTAAATCCAGCTAGCAAGCAGCCACCTTCAATGCGGTTGATGCGACGTTTGCCAGTGATGCTCAGGCTCATAAGCAATAACAACAGTGTGGCACCAAGCATGATATAAATGTCTCGCGACGCTATGTTTAAATCTAAATTAGCGGGGTTGATAATGCCAGCAATGGATAAAACAGCGAGGATATTAAAAATATTGGAGCCAATGATGTTGCCCAGGGCTAAGTCATCTTCATTTTTCAGCACCCCAGCAATACAGGCTGCTAATTCCGGCAAACTGGTACCAATGGCAATGATGGTCAGTCCAATTAATAGATCGCTCATGCCAAAGTATTTGGCAATATCCACCGCAGCACCGACTAAATAATCGGCACTAATTGGTAACAGCACCATGCCGACAACGAGCCAAAAAACGGCTTTTTGGGTGGGGATATTATCGGGCACTTCGTCGCAAGCTTCGCTGACTAAGGGGTCATCACTTTGGCCGCCACTGTTTTTGGTGACGATAATGAGCGCCACGATAAAGGTGATAAAGCCCACTAACAAGACCACCCCTTCGGTAAAGCTAAAGGTATTATCACTGACGATGTACCAGGCACCCAAGGAAACCAGAATTAATAGCGGCATTTCTCGGCGTAAAATACCGGAGCCGACAGATAAGGGCCTCAGTAAAGCGGTGATCCCTAGCACCAGTAAAATATTAGCTATATTAGAGCCAATGGCATTACCTACCGCGGTATCGGTTTTGTCGGCGAGTGCCGCTTGCGCAGCGACCATCATTTCTGGTGCAGAAGAGCCCATGGCAACAATGGTTAACCCTACGATTAAGGTTGGCACGCCAAAGTTACGTGCTAACGCTGCAGCTCCGAATACAAAGCGATCGGCACTCCAAACTAAGGCGATAAAGCCCAGAACCAGAATAACAAACGATAGAACCATAAACCTCTAGCCAGAAACGGATTTAAATTTCCGTAGATACTACCAAAAGCGCTATAGAAAGTATAAGTAAACCGCGACATTTACAAACTTACAAAAATTTACCAAAACGATTTTCCATCTTGATTGAAAAAAAAGTATCATATAAGAATGAATTTAGTCTCGATCTGGAGAGCGACTTGTCGCAGTCAATTGTAGAAGTCAAGGATGTAACCTTTTCTCGAGGTGAAAGGATCATCTACAAAAACATGAGCTTTTCCGTACCTAAAGGCAAGATAACCGCCATTATGGGGCCTAGCGGGATAGGTAAAACCACCATGTTGCGCCTGATTGGAGGCCAGCTTAAACCTGACTCTGGTGATATTCTTTTTGCTGGTAGCAGTATCCCTAAGATGTCTCGTTCCGCACTGTATCAAGCAAGAACTCGCATGAGTATGTTATTTCAAAGTGGTGCTTTGTTTACCGATATGAGTGTGTTTGATAACGTTGCTTTTCCACTGCGAGAACATACCGAATTATCTGAAGAACTGATCCGCCTTATTGTGTTAATGAAGCTGCAAGCGGTGGGCTTGCGCGGTGCAAAAGACATGCAACCTGCTGAGCTTTCTGGCGGCATGGCGCGCCGTGCGGCGTTGGCTCGTGCCATAGCATTAGACCCTGAACTTATCATGTATGATGAGCCATTCGCAGGTCAGGATCCGATTTCCATGGGGGTGTTGGTGCGGTTAATTAAATCCCTCAATGAAGTGCTGGGCTTGTCTTCCCTCATTGTTACCCATGATGTCACTGAAGTACTCAGTATTGCCGATCACGTGGTCATTATTGCCGATCAGGGCGTGATTGGGTCAGGCACACCTGAGCAAATGTTGCAGCATGAATCAGAATTGGTGCAGCAGTTCCTTCAGGGCTTGGCTGATGGCCCAGTACCATTTCATTATGAAGCGCCGGATTATCAGCAAGCATTATTATCTGGAGATGGCAAATGATGGATTTACTTCAGCGCCTTGGTCATAAAACCCTGAGTCGATTTGCGGCTCTGGGTCGTGCGACAAGCATGCTTGCCGGCACATTGTTTAGTATGCCAAATGTTCGCAAAGGTACGCCATTATTGATTAAACAGCTATATCAGGTGGGTCACCAGTCGCTATTAATCATCATGGTGTCGGGGCTGTTTATTGGTATGGTATTGGCGCTACAGGGCTATACTGTGTTGGTAGGCTATGGTGCCGAAGACAGTTTAGGGCCTTTAGTGGCATTAAGCTTATTGCGTGAGCTGGGACCTGTGGTTACCGCATTGCTATTTGCAGGTCGCGCGGGAAGTGCGTTAACCGCCGAAATTGGCTTGATGAAAGCAACGGAGCAACTATCTAGTCTTGAAATGATGGCCATAGATCCACTGAAGCGAGTAATTTCGCCAAGGTTTTGGGCTGGGGTTATCAGTATGCCGTTACTGGCACTCATTTTCTCTGCCATTGCCATACTCGGAGCTCACCTTGTGGGGGTTGATTGGTTAGGCGTTGATTCTGGCAGTTTCTGGTCGATTATGCAGTCGCAAGTATCATTCCAAAAAGATATTTTGAACGGACTTATTAAGAGTTTCGTATTTGCATTATTAGTAACTTGGATTGCGTTATACAAAGGCTATGACTGTGTCCCCACTTCGGAAGGGATCAGTAAAGCCACCACAGAGACAGTGGTCCACTCTTCACTGGCGGTGCTTGGCTTTGACTTTGTATTAACCGCAGTTATGTTCTCAAGTTAAAAGGTTTTAAAAAATGAATTCACGGAAAACAGAGATTTTAGTTGGTTTGTTTGTTGCGCTTGGAATTGGCGCGTTTGTATTGTTAGCCCTAAAGGTTGCCAACACAGGTATCGCAGGTAATGGCGAAACCTATACTCTCGAGGCCAAGTTTGAGAACATTGGTTCGTTAAAAACCCGTGCGCCAATTAAAGTGGGCGGTGTTGTAATTGGTCGCGTAGAGGAAATTCATATTCACCCTGAAGAATTTGTGCCAGTGGTATCGATGAGCATTGACCGTAACTACGAATGTCAGTTTTCCGATACTTCCTCAGTGTCTATTCTTACGTCAGGTATTTTAGGGGAGCAGTATTTAGGTATTTCACCTGTTATTGCCGCTGAGTCGGCAAAACAAAAATGCCTTGGACAAGAAGTAACTAGCAGCGACAGCGTTGATATAGAGTCGCTCTTTGGGGTTGAAACCAAGGCATTGAAAGACGGTGACATGATCACTGACACCAAATCTGCACTAGTATTAGAAGAGTTAATCGGCCAGTTCTTGTTTAATCAAGGGAGCGAATAAAAATGCATAAGTTATTTATCACAAGCTGGACTCTGTTGCTCGCTCTGTTGTTTGCATTGCCAACGAGCGCTAAGGAAGTGGATGTCACTAATCCCTACAAAATGGTAGAGCAAGTTGCCGATCAGACCTTTGCACGGGTGGCTCGAGAGCAAAACATTATCGCACAAGACAAAGAGCACTTACGTGTTATTGTTGAAGAAGAGTTAATGCCATACATTGACTACAAATATGCAGCCTACCGGGTGTTAGGGGCTTATATTCAAACCGTGCGCAATATGGAAGATCAGCAGCAGAAAGCTGCCGCGATAGAGCATATCCGAGAGTTTATTGAAGTATTTAGAAACTATCTGATAGCGACTTATGCCGGTGTATTTACCCAGTACCAAGATCAGGAAGTGGTGTTTGGTGAGCACCGACCTTTTGAGGGCGAGAACATAGCCATTGTCAAAACTAAGATTGTTGAAGCCGGTAAACCCGACATCAAAATAGACTTTAAAGTCCGTCGTGGTAAAGACGATGATTGGCGCGCTTTCGATATGATGGCAGAAGGAATTAGCTTACTTGATGCCAAACAAACTGAGCTTCATGGCATTTTGCGTCAGCAAGGGATTGAACATGTAATAGAGCTACTGGATAAAAAAAGTAAGTTGCCAGTGCAATTTCGAGGTGATGATGGCAGCGCCTAAAATCTCATTCACGCAAAGTAAAGGTGAAATCGTGTTAAATGGCGAACTGACAAGAGAGAGTTTGCCAAGTGCCCTACAAGGGTCTGAGATCACCGAATTGTTGAAAAATGCACAAACAACCGTCAATTTTAACCTTTCTGAAGTGACAAGGGTTGACACTGCGGGCTTAGCTTGGTTAATTCACTCTTTAGGTCAATTAAAACAGCGAGACATTCGTCTAGAGCTGAAAAATACACCTGTGCAGCTGCAAAATTTGATGGAGTTGGGACAGGTGACAACCTTATTTGAGTGAGTCTAATGGAAACAAATCAAGTCGAAACCCTATTAAAAGAAACGCTATCGCTGGACGAAATCATTGTTAAAGCGAATGGTAGCCATTATGAAGTGATTGCAGTTGGAGCGTGTTTTGACGGATTAAGAAGGCTCAAGCGTGAGCAGCTGATCTACGGTCCGTTAATGGATACCATTAAAGACGGTACCATCCACGCCGTTAGCATTCGCGCTTTCACAGCGGATGAGTGGCAAAAAGAGCGCAAATTTATCCTGCCACAATAGCGGAGTGCCATAAATGGATCAGTTTGTTATCCAAGGTGGCACCACTTTAGCCGGTGAAGTCACTATCTCTGGAGCCAAGAATGCGGCTCTCCCCATCCTGTTCGCTGCGCTTTTGAGCGACGGTCAGTGCCGCTTTACGAATGTTCCGCATTTGCGTGACATAGGTACTACAGAAGCTTTGTTAAAAACTCTAGGTGCTGCAGTGGAATGGGATGGCGATGTGCTCGCCATCGACGGTAGCACAGTCAATAGCGTGATTGCGCCTTACGAGCTGGTAAAGCAAATGCGTGCCTCGGTGCTGGCCTTAGGGCCTTTGTTGGCCCGCTTTGGTAAAGCTCAAGTGTCTTTACCTGGTGGCTGTGCAATTGGGGCTCGTCCGGTTGATTTACACATCTCTGGGCTTGAGAAAATGGGCGCGGATATTAAAGTTGAGAATGGCTACATTCACGCCGTGACCTCTGGCCGTTTACGCGGTGCAGAAATTTTCATGGAAACCGTGAGCGTCGGCGCCACAGAAAACTTGCTGATGGCCGCCGCGCTGGCTGATGGCAAGACGGTACTAGAAAACGCCGCCCGTGAACCCGAGATTATTAACCTAGCTGATTGCTTACAAGCCATGGGCGCTAATATTACCGGCGCCGGCTCAAGCCGCATCGAAATCGAAGGGGTTGAACAGCTGCAAGGCTGTGAGCACAAAATTCTACCCGACCGTATTGAAACTGGTACTTTTTTGGTTGCTGCGGCCATGGCGAAAGGCGAAGTGCTCTGTAAAAACACCGACTACCATAGCCTTGAACCGGTACTTGAAAAGCTCAGAGCAGCCAATGCCTTGGTTGAAGTTAATGACGACAGTATTTACGTCGATATGCGTCAGCGTGCGTTACAAGCGGTAAATATTAAAACCATGCCGCACCCTGGCTTTCCAACCGATATGCAGGCACAGTTCACAGCGCTTAATGTGGTTGCCGAGGGCAATGCCACCATCACGGAAACCATTTTTGAAAACCGTTTTATGCATGTGCCTGAACTGCAGCGTATGGGCGCTAATATCCGTTTAGAAGGGAATACCGCGATTTGTGGAGATACCGAGATCTTAACGGGAGCACAGGTAATGGCAACGGATTTACGTGCTTCAGCCAGTCTTATTTTGACTGGGATTGTCGCCAGCGGTGAAACGGTGGTTGATCGTATCTACCATGTGGATAGGGGCTACCAGAAGATTGAAGATAAACTCAGTCGGCTGGGAGCGAATATCAAACGCCGCAAGAACTAATAGTAACTCAGCGCAAACAGGGCAATGCTTGCGCTGATTTTTCACTAATACTCGGTTAATATCCGGTTTCTAGCTCAGCGACTTCAACGTTGATGTTGAGCCGCTTACCGCCACGTAACACTTCAAATTTAAGCTTAGTACCTGGCGCGGTATTGCCAATTTTCTTTAGTGTTTGCTGTGGGTTAGTAACCGCATCTCCGGCCACTTTGACAACAATATCTCCCTCTTTCATTCCCGCTTGCCAAGCTGGCCCCAATGGGTCAAGATCGCTCACCGCGAGTCCCACAATGGGCGTGTACAGATCTGTGACACTTTTCCCGGTGTTGTCCACCGGAGTGCCTCTAAAGCCTAAATAACCACGAATAACTCGCCCGTCCATGATCAACTTGTTCATTACCTCAAGGGCAAGGTCGTATGGAATGGCAAATGAAATACCTTGAATATCAATGTTAAGCCGAGTTCTAAACTGGGCTGAGGTAATCCCAACTAGGGCGCCATTGGAGTTCACTACCGCACCACCCGAGTTACCCACATTAATCGCAGCATCCATTTGCAACAAACTGTTAAATTGGCTGTCGGTAAGTGCTTGCTTGCCTGTTGCGCTAATGATCCCTTGAGTAATGGTTTGCCCCAAATTAAGTGGGTTACCAATGGCTAACACCACATCACCGACTCTGGGATTAAAACTGTTATCGATGGGGATCACTGGCAGGTTTTCCGCTGGGATCTTCAGTAACGCTAAATCGGTAATGGTGTCAAAGCCAATTAATTGGGTGTCGGTATACTGTCTGCCATCGGTGAGTAAAACAATGATTTGATCGGCATTATTCACCACATGATAGTTGGTTAGGATATAGCCATCACGGCTCATAATCACCCCAGATCCCAGCTCTCGGACGGTGCTTTGCCGTTGGTAGCGGGGTTGATTACTAAAACCTTCTGAGAAAATGGTCACCACTGCGGGGGCCGCTTTATCGACGGCATCAGCAAAACTCATATGCATGGCTTGGGTATGCGGTGAGACCTCTAATTGCGGTAAATTGCTTCGCAGCTCTGGGTTAAACCAGATAACAATGAAAGCAATACCTAGCCCGGCCAATAAAGGCGGGAAGATAAACTTAAATAATTTGAACACGAGCGCTTAAACTTATGATTTTTGTAATTTACTAATAATGACACAAAAAAAAACACAGCGACAAGTTTCGCTGTGTTTCTTTCCTAAATAGTGGCTGGTTATTGGATTAAGTAGAACACGGTTTCGCGGCCGCGCTTAATACCTAAAACAATATTCCCTTGGATGTTATCAATTAACTTAGACATGTCGTTAACATTGGTGACGCGTTGGCGATTCACTTGCATGATAACGTCGCCTTCTTCTAGGCCAACTCGGGCTGCAGGTGATCGTGATTCGACAGAAACCACTACCACACCTTCGTTACCATTGCGTTCACCGCCTTCTAACACGGCACCACGGAGCATCGGATGGATGTCTTCGGCATTGGCTTGTTGCTGTTGCTGACCGCCCAGTTCCACTTCGATTTCACGGATGTCACCATCACGGTAAATCCCCAGTTTGACCTCACGACCTTCACCCATAGTGGCAATCTTGCCTTGTAATTCATTGAAGCTCTCAATGGCGTCGCCGTTCAGGCTAACAATAACATCATTGGCTTTCAGCCCGGCATCATCGGCGGCAGAGTCTTTGAGCACTTGCATGACATAAGCACCACGCTTAACGTCAAAGCCTTGTGCTTTGGCAAGGCCCGCGTCCAGTGTACGGCCCATAATACCGAGCGAGCCACGGCGCACTTCACCATACTCGACAATCTGATCCACCAAGTTTTTCATCATATTGGAAGGAATTGCAAAACCAATCCCAACATTGCCGCCTGAAGAGCCTAAAATGGCGGTGTTAATGCCGATTAATTCGCCCTTTAGATTCACCAGTGCGCCACCAGAGTTACCTTGGTTAATGGCAGCATCGGTTTGAATAAAGTCTTCGTAGCCCTCAATGTTTAGTCCACTGCGACCAAGGGCACTGATAATGCCTGAAGTGACGGTATGACTGAGACCAAAAGGGTTACCAATAGCCACAGAAAAATCGCCGACTCTTAACTTATCGGAGTTAGCCAGTTTTACCTCGGTGAGATCATCGCCATCGATTTGCAGCAATGCGATGTCCGATTCCGGATCGCTGCCAAGCAGTTTTGCCTTGAATTCGCGGCCATCTTTGAGTGTTACTATCATTTCATCAGCGTCATCAATGACGTGATTGTTGGTTACCACATAGCCTTCATCGGCATCAATAATAACACCCGAGCCTAGGCCACTGAACGGCCGCTTTTGACTCCGTGGTTGTGGTTGCCCGAAGAAAAAGTCAAATGGGTCAACGCGACGGCGCACTTCTTTGGCACCGCGGACTTGGATACTTACAACGCCCGGGGCGACCTTTTCTAGCATGGGCGCTAAGGTGGGTAATTGTTGGCCATCTACGGCAACGGGCAACTTGGCCACACTCTGCTGCGGTAACAGCAATAGACTGGAAGAAAGCAGTGCGGCTGATAGCAAAGATAATTTAAATTTCATAGTCGTGAAGTACTCCGCAAAAAAGCGTTAATCTTATAAAACGCGAACATAAGGGGCTGATAAACAGGCCCTTATTTGCAATCAATAGCTTCTTTTAAAGACTATGGGGGCAAAAAAAAGTTCATCAAGAGGCTTTAATTTGCTCACTTTCTTTTTTATCGCCAGAAAATAACCCCGTTTCTCCTTCCGCGTAGTCGCTAGGCGGCGCATCGAAGCTAGGGTCTTGTTTACGTCGTTTCTCAGGGCGCGCCTGTAAAGAGGCTTGCAACTGCTCAGTGGTTTCTTTTGAGAAGAACGGATCTTGCGGGTGAGAAGGACGTTCTTTGGTCAGCAGCTGATTGGTTTCTTCAACATGACTTAGCAATTGCGAGTAGCTGTCTTGCATTTTGTTTACCAGCTTGCGCGTGCCCGCTAAGTGATCAGAAACGTCTTGGCGGTATTGCTCTAAGTCGTGCTTAGCCTGTTGTGCTTGAACTTCTAGCTCATCGTGCTTGAACTGTTTTTTGGTGATAAAGCTGCCTAAAAAGAAGGCGGCAATCGCAACAATAATGAGTAGTCCAAGCCAAGTAACGGTAGTCATAGGTTTCTCCCTGTGTGCCTGCAATGGCAAATGAAAATACGATACGGCTAGGGTAATAGCAATTAAACTTACGTATCGAACAGTATTAATGAGACTGTTATTTAATATACGCCCAGAACCCAGTCGTGTTAATATAACTGGCAAACAAATCGCAAAAAAATATTTAACTCGATGACGCCTTGGGAAAAATATCAGCAAGACCTACAACGTGATGACTTTCAATACGACAGTGCGCAGGAAAATGCCGTTAAGCATCTGCAACGTCTTTATGATGATTTAGTCAACCAGCCGGAACCGAAAATAGGCTTCTTTGCTCGCCTGCTCGGCAAGCAACCGTCGCAGCCCAAAGTGCAAGGCCTGTATTTTTGGGGCGGAGTGGGGCGCGGTAAAACCTATCTGGTTGATACTTTTTACGAAGCCTTGCCAACAGAGCGTAAGATGCGGGTGCACTTTCATCGCTTTATGCATCGGGTTCATGGCGAGCTAAAAAAGCTCAAAGAGGTAAAAAACCCACTTGAGACCATTGCCGACATTTTCAAAGCGGAAACCGACATCATTTGCTTTGATGAGTTTTTTGTTCAAGACATCACTGATGCTATGTTGCTCGGTGGTCTGATGGAAGCGCTGTTTGAGCGCGGTATTGTGTTGGTGGCAACGTCAAACATTATTCCAGATGAGTTGTATAAAAACGGTCTGCAGCGAGCGCGTTTTTTACCGGCCATTGAGTTAGTAAAGCAAAATACGGAAGTGGTGAACGTGGATTCTGGTATTGATTATCGCTTACGTACCCTAGAGCAAGCGGAAATCTTCCACAGTCCATTGGATCAGCAAGCCGACGATAATTTATTTGAGTACTTCGAGAAGCTTTCTCCTGAGCCGGGACAAAAAGATCAAAGCATAGAAATCGAAGGACGACAGATCCAAACCCGCATGGTATCGGATTGTATTGTCATGTTTGATTTTACCGCGCTGTGTGAAACCGCCCGCTCACAAGTGGACTACATGGAGATCAGCCGCCTCTATAACACCGTTATTTTGTCGAATGTAAAACAAATGGGGCAGCACAATGACGATGCTGCGCGCCGCTTTATTGCCTTGGTGGATGAGTTTTATGAGCGCAATGTCACGCTCATTATTTCCGCTGCCGCGCCTATCACTGAGTTGTACACGCAAGGCACCTTAACCTTTGAATTTAAGCGCTGCATTAGTCGCTTACAAGAAATGCAGTCGCATGAATACCTCGCCCGTGAGCATTTAGCCTAAGCAAATTACGGGGCAGTAAGAAAAAAGCCGCATTTCGAACAGTCATTATTGGGTGGTGACTTCACACAGCCAATAAACTGCAATTTTCTTGTAGAAAAAAGCACCAAGCGCTGGTTTTCGTTTTTAAGCCTTGCTATAATCCGCGGCCTGCCACGTTGCGTTCTATTGCCCTCGTCGGCTTAGCCACTGACTTGAGCGGCATCAAAGTCTTAAACTCGAAGGGGTTTTAAGCAAATACAAGTAGAGCGGTAGTCTAAGGACTGCCTGTGGTTTTAAATTGAAAACTTTGGATTTTTATAATGAAAACGTTTGTTGCTAAACCAGAAACTGTAAAACGTGACTGGTACGTAGTTGACGCTGAAGGTAAAACTTTAGGTCGCATCGCTACTGAAATCGCTCGTCGCCTACGCGGTAAGCATAAAGCTGAGTACACTCCTCACGTAGATACTGGTGATTACATCATCGTTATCAACGCTGAGAAAGTTACTGTTACTGGTAATAAAGCAAAAGACAAAATGTACTACGCTCATACTGGTTTCCCAGGTGGTCTTAAGTCTACTACTTTCGACAAGCTTCAAGCTGCAAAGCCTGAAATGATCATCGAAAAAGCTGTTAAAGGCATGTTGCCACGTGGTCCTTTAGGCCGCGCAATGTACCGTAAACTTAAAGTTTACGCAGGTACTGAGCACAACCATGCTGCACAACAGCCTCAGGTTCTAGACATTTAAGGAGCACTATCATGGCAAATCAATACTACGGTACAGGTCGTCGTAAAAGTTCAAGTGCTCGCGTATTCTTACGCCCAGGCACTGGCAACATCGTAATCAATAAACGCTCTTTAGAAGAGTTCTTCGGTCGTGAAACGGCTCGTATGGTTGTTCGTCAGCCACTAGAGCTTGTTGAAATGACAGAAAAGTTTGACCTACACATCACTGTTGCAGGTGGTGGTACTACTGGTCAAGCTGGTGCTATCCGTCACGGTATTACTCGTGCACTAATGGAGTTTGACGAGTCTCTACGTCCTACTCTACGTAAAGCTGGCTTTGTTACTCGCGATGCTCGTAAAGTTGAGCGTAAGAAAGTGGGTCTTAAGAAAGCACGTAAGAAGACACAGTTCTCAAAGCGTTAATTTATTACGTTTCAAGAATTCAAAAACCCAGCTTTATGCTGGGTTTTTTGTTTTTACGCGATAAAGGTTTCTGTTTAACCCCATCTTGCCTTTGCGCGGCTCCCACAAATTGCGCCTTCACGATTTAAATCGTAAAAAAAGTTCAATAAATATAATAATTAGTGCAATTGGAGCGATAACTTGGCGGTTTTTTTTGCTACAATTGGCGGAGCAAGTAGAAAGACCTGAGATCCAGATACGCGTGTTGTTGCGTATCCCCTGTAGGGGTTGATCTTAGTCAGTTTATTGTGATGCCTGATGCGGTATTATAGATTGGCGGTCTCATGCTCGAGGTAACCTAAGCATAGGTTTATTGGGGCATGGGTCTGAAATAACCTTGTTTTAATCAAGGGATTTATTTATGATCGCGTCTATTTTGTAATTTCTTAAATTAACCTGCTGTAACTGATGTTCTCAATATAGCAAGTGTTGGGAATCAAGTGGAGATAAGTGGATGAGCAATGCGCCTGTAGACAACAGCCGACGTCGCTTTTTAACTATCGCTACCTCTGTCGTAGGTGGCGTTGGTGCGGTTGGAGCTGCTGTTCCTTTTATTGCGTCCTGGAATCCAAGTGAGCGAGCTAAATCTGCAGGTGCGCCTGTAGAAGTAGATATCAGCAAACTGGAACCTGGACAACTTATTCGTGTTGAGTGGCGAGGCAAACCGGTATGGATTGTTTCTCGTACACCTAGAATGATAGAACAAATGAAACAACACGAAGGCCAACTTCGTGATCCTAACTCTGAAGAGCCTCAGCAGCTAGAGTCTGCTAAGAACGACCATCGTTCTAAGCGACCTGAAATCTTCGTAGCGGTTGGGATTTGTACGCACTTAGGATGTTCACCAACGTTCTTAAACGGAAGCTTTGGTGAAAAAGTAGAAGGCACGGAAAGTGGTTTCTTCTGTCCTTGTCATGGTTCCAAGTTTGATATGGCTGGTCGTGTATTCCAAAACGTACCTGCACCACTCAACTTAGAAGTCCCTCCGTATACCTTTATTGACGACACTACCATCTTGGTAGGTGAAGAAGAAGGGGTTGCATAATGTCTGGTCAAGTAGATAAAGCAGCAAATACGGGCGCCGTGGGTAAGGTGTTAAACTGGATTGATGATCGTATTCCAATGACGCGTGTTTGGAATATGCACATTGCGCAATACCCAGCGCCGAAAAACTTTAACTTTTGGTACTTGTTTGGCTCGTTGGCCATTCTTGTACTAGTGAACCAGATCGTAACTGGTATCTGGCTAACGATGAACTTTGTTCCTTCAGCTGAGGGCGCATTCGCTTCAGTTGAATACATCATGCGTGACGTTGAATACGGCTGGTTGCTAAGGTATCTGCACTCCACTGGGGCCTCGGCTTTCTTTGTGGTGGTTTATCTGCACATGTTCCGTGGCATGATTTACGGTTCTTACCAAAAGCCTCGTGAACTGCTTTGGCTATTTGGTATGTTTATCTTCCTAGCCTTGATGGCTGAAGCCTTCATGGGTTATCTATTGCCTTGGGGTCAGATGTCATTCTGGGGGGCTCAGGTAATCATCTCACTGTTTGGTGCAATCCCAGTTATTGGTGATGACTTAACTTTATGGATCCGTGGTGACTACGTAATCTCTGGTGCAACGCTAAACCGTTTCTTTGCTTTACACGTTATTGCACTGCCATTGGTTCTTGTTATCCTAGTTTTCCTTCACATCGTGGCATTACATGAAGTGGGCTCAAACAACCCTGACGGCGTTGAAATCAAACGTAAGAAAGGCACTGTTGCTGAAGAAGATAAGCCTAAATTCAAATTCCATGAGTACTACACCAGCAAAAAAGACATTGTTGATGCGATTCCGTTCCACCCGTATTACACCGTAAAAGACGTACTGGGTGTGGCAGGCTTCTTAATTTTCTTCTGTGCTATTGTGTTCTTTGCACCGGAAATGAATGGTTTCTTCCTTGAGGCGCCAAACTTTGAAGCAGCAAACCCATTGAAAACACCAGAACATATTTTCCCGGTTTGGTACTTCACACCGTTTTACGCGATTCTACGTGCTATCCCAGATAAGTTAATCGGGGTATTAGCAATGGGTGCATCGATTGTAGCGCTAGCGTTACTGCCTTGGATTGACCGTGGCTCGGTGCGTTCTATTCGTTACCGTTGTGGTCTACACAAGTTGAACATTGCACAGTTTGTTGTGACTTTCATTATCCTTGGTTGGATTGGTGCAACACCACAAACTGACTTTAAAACGTTGTTGTCGCAAATCACGACTGTGACATACTTCATGTTCTTCGTACTGTTGTTCTTCTATAGTAAAAATGAGAAGACGAAGCCATTACCAACGAGGTTAACGAAATGATGAAAAAGCTAGTAATCGGTTTATTCGCATTGTTGCCAACGTTGTCGATGGCAGCAGGCCCATCAGTACCATTGATGGAAGCTAACAACGACCTAAGAGACAAAGCATCTTTGCAACGTGGCGCGCAGTTGTTCATGAACTACTGCTTAGGCTGTCACCAGATGCAATACCAGCGCTATGAGCGTACCTTCCGCGATATCGGTATTCCAACTGATATTGGTGAAGAAACGCTTATTTTTGACGGCTCTAAAGTGGGTAGTCATATTTTAAACGCGATGGACCAAGAAGATGCAGCAAAGTGGTTTGGTGCTCCACCACCGGATTTAACACTGATTTCTCGTGTTAAGTCTCCAGACTATATTTACACTTATCTGAAGTCGTTTTATAAAGATGAGTCGCGCCCATTTGGCGTAAACAATATGGTCTTCCCACTGGTGGGTATGCCACACGTACTGCAAGAGTTGCAAGGCTTGCCAACGCCTATCACTGAAGAGCATCAAATTGAAGTGATGGAAAACGGCGAGAAAGTAACAAAAACAGTAACCAAGGTAGTAGGTACCGAAACCGATGGTACTGGCGAGATGAGTGTTGATGAATACGACCAAGCGGCTCGTGATATCACTAACTTCCTAGCTTATGTCGGTGAGCCTTCTCGCCTAGAGTCAGAAGCATTAGGATATAAAGTGTTAGGCTTCTTAGTTATTTTCTTCATCCTGGCATTCTTCTTGAAGAAAGAGTACTGGAGAGATGTTCATTAATTTGAATATCCAAAGGTAATTATTGCAACGGGGGCATTCGCCCCTTTTGCTGTTTAAAGTGATTTAATTACTTTTAGTTTTTTAATGGAGGTAGGCATGGCCGTTGCTGCCAATAAGCGCCCTGTAATGACACTTTTTTCTGGCTCTAACTGTATGTATAGCCATCAAGTACGCATTGTGCTTGCTGAAAAAGGTGTAAGTGTTGATATTCATCAGGCTGAAAAGGACAACTTACCAGAAGCTCTGCATGAGATTAACCCGTATGGCACAGTGCCAACGTTAATTGACCGCGAGCTTGGCTTGTATCAAGCTGACATCATTATGGAATATTTAGATGAGCGCTTCCCGCATCCTCCGTTGATGCCAGTATACCCAGTTATGCGTGGTCGTAGCCGTCTGATGATGCACCGCATTGAAACAGACTGGTATAGCCTAGCTGAAAAAATCACCGCGGGCGGTGATGAAGCTGCACAAGCGCGTAAAGAGCTAACAGAAGCTCTGCTAGCTGTTGCACCTATTTTCAATGAAGCCCCTTACTTTATGAGTGAGGAATTTAGCTTGGTTGATTGTTACCTTGCACCACTGCTATGGCGTCTACCGCAATTAGGTATTGAGCTTAACGGTGCTGGTAGTAAAGAGCTAAAAGAATACATGCTGCGTTTGTTCGAACGTGACTCATTCCAAGCATCACTAACAGATGCTGAACGCGAGATCAGATCATAATGACGTCTAATCGTCCTTATCTTTTACGCGCGTTCTATGAGTGGATTGTCGATAACGACTGCACACCTCATTTAGTGGTGAATGCTGACTTTCCTTCAGTACAAGTACCAACACAATTTATCCAAGAAGGGCAAATTGTGTTGAATATTAGTCCGTCGGCGGTGACCAACTTCTCAATGGACAATCAAGCACTTAGCTTTAATGCTCGATTTGGTGGTCAGCCTATGCAGGTGTATGTGCCGGTTGGGGCCATACTGGCTATCTATGCCCGAGAAAATGGTGAAGGCACCGTATTTACTCCAGAAGAAGATCTTTTTGAAGAGCAGGGTACGGAGCCAGAGTTAGAAGTAGAATCTACTCCTGAGCCAGAGACAAAGCCTGACGCAGACAAGAAGAAAGGTTCACACTTGAGAGTGATCAAGTAACGGCAATCTTTGCGACATAAAAAAACCTGCAATAGCAGGTTTTTTTGTGTCCAGTGAAAGAGCAACTAGAGATATTCAAACGCTTTAATCACTCGCTTAACACCACTGATATTGCGAGCAATCTCAACCGCACAATTGGCTTCTGTTTGCGATACTAACCCCATTAAGAATACTTCGGCGTTCTCGGTCACCACCTTGATATTTGCGCCATTAACATCATCCGCTGCCAATAGTTTGGTTTTTACCTTCGAAGTAAGCCAGGTATCATGGGTTTGGGTGGTGATGCCAATATTGCTGCTGAGTCGCAGCTGGTTGTGTATCTGACGGATCCCGGAGACGTCTTGCAGTGCTCGCTCTGCTTGAGATTTCATTTCTTGGTTGGCTACTTGGCCAATCATCAAAACTACACCGTTAACGCTCACCAAGGTGATATTGGCGCGCTCGGCAAGGTGTTTAATGCCTTTAATTGCCAATGTGCCTTTTATTTCGATATTGTTATCGTCGATTTGTGCGCCGATAGTGCGTCTATCGTTTGCCGCAGACACTGCACCTGCAGTACCCGCTACCACGGCAGCGGCACAGCCTTGGAGCATCATTATAGCGGCTAGTAAGGAAGCTATTCTCATCATTATACTTCATCCTGAGGGAACAATATGGCATCGATTAACTCACTAAGGCAGTGAGTATTAAATAATTGTGATTCAATAATACGGCTTGGACGCTTACTGGGAATGCGGATTTCAACGTCTTGAGGGCCTAATAACCCGGTGATCTCACCGCCATCGTCGCCCACCAGGGCAATGACTTTCATATCTCTGGTAAGGGCTGCCTCAACAGCGCCAATCACTGATTTCTCTTGGCCATTAATGGCATACACGACCAACAAGTCACCTTCTTGAGCGAAGGCTCTGACTTGTTTGGCAAAGCGCTCTCTGGCTTTACCATTTTCTGGAGAGGCTAGGTTGTATTGCTCGTTGGTTAAGGCTATCGCTGGTAAACAAGGGCGCTCAGTTTCGTAAAAATTGCTTAAAATGGTGGCAAAGTGGGTTGCCAGCATATGATTACTCGGAGCGCCACAACAGATAATTTTATTGCCATTGATGAGGCTTTGCGCCATGGTCATGGCGGCGGATTCCAATGAGTGAGGCAGTACTTCACCTGCCGCTATCTGGGCTTGAATAGACTCTGTAAATATTGACTTAATAGATTCTTGCATACTAAAAAATATTTTTTATCCAGTTTATTTGTGGAGGCTGTTCCCCCTGAATTGCAACAAAATCTACTCTCAGTTGCGTGTTGTGTATTTGCTGTTGCGCAGTGTAAGTATAAATGCTGCGCTTTAGCCTTTGTAGCTTTGTTTTCGAAAGCGCGTTAAGCGCACCACCAAAATGGGGCGATTTTCTAAATTTTACTTCAACAAAGACCCAAGTATCGCCATCGCGCATAATGAGGTCGATTTCCCCATACTTACACAAATAATTGCGCGTGACGGGCACAAGACCGTGTTTTTTTAAGTAGTCTTCTGCCAGTGACTCAAAATGCTGACCTTTACTGCGGGTATTATTAAATAGTCCTTTAAACATACAGATATCCTATCTGACCAAGGAAGTAGCGGTTTGCTCCTCCTGCTGCATAAATAACGGCAAGGGCGCTTGTTCATCTAAACTGACCAGTCGCACTTGCTTATTTTTGTATTGCGCCCAGCTCAGCTTGCGTTGAATTTGGGTGCCATTTTGAATGCTAAGCTCACCGGTTAAGCCGTCATAGCTTTTTCCAGCCAGCCAAGCAAGCTGTCGCAATTGCGGCACTAAGCCCACGGCATCATAAGCCATGGCAAATAAGCGCTGTTCTAAATCAGCCTGCTCAGGCCATAGTTGTTGGTATGCCTCACGCAATGACGCTTGGCTGACCGCGCCCGGAAGCATCCAAGGTTGCTCGGTGAAGTAAAGCCCTTCTAAATCGCCTTTATCGGTGACATCAATTTGCTTACTGTAACTGCGCGAACTGGCATAGAGCGGAATACGCTCGGCAAACGTACTGACATTAACGTCTAAATAAGGTTTCAATAAACGGGTTTCCATGGCGTCACCCAGAATATACACGGCATCGATATCACGGCGTGAGCGCGTTTCGCTCTTTACTTCTTGGCGAAACAAGCTTTTCACACTGCGAGTGCGAGAGCGAGAAGTATCGACCTCTAGCAGGTCGGCAATGACTTCGGCCATATTCTCGCTGTTGGTGTAATAGCCGATTTCCGGTTCCACTTCACTGTAGCGCTGCCAATGCTCGGTAAAATGTGCAATCAAGCGCTTTCCGGAGCCAGTATCTGGTGCCAATAACATGGGTTTTTCATAGCCCTTTGCCAAGAAGTGATTCATAGCTTGTTGCACTTCATGCTCTGGATTTAAAGCAAAAAAGTATTGCTCACTGGCGCTTGTCTCAATGCTCTCTTGGCTGTTTAAAAATAACGTCGGGTAAGCGGCAAAGCGATTGTCTTGGGCGAGCTTCTCGACATTGCTTTTTAATAGTGGGCCAATCACAAAATCAACGTTGGATTTGGCCAATTCCGCAGTGATCTCATCGGCCGATGCCATTTCATCGATAAAGAAAATTTCTTCAATATTGCTGTCATCGGTGGCCGCCAAAAAGCCATTTTTTAATGCACTGCCGAGGCGCTCACTGGGGCCCGTTTGCGGCAGTAAAATCGCCAGCTTGCTCACTTGGTACGGCTCAAGCGCCACGGCACCTTGTAGCTCCTTTGGCAGTAGGCTAATGGCCGGATGATCTTGAAAGCGGCGACGCCAATTGTTCATGGCTTGATCTAACGCGGCACTGGAGCCTAGATAAATTTGTTGATACTTGGCTAAGGTAACCCAGCCACGTTGTAATACTGAGCCGCTATCAAAGCGTTCCAATGCATATGTAGACAGTTGTTGCAGTGCTTGCCAAATACCCTCATCCAATCCTGCAACAGTGAGGTTATTGGCTTTAGCGATATCTGCAGCGGCAAAGTATTTTGTTAACGCTTTTTTAGGTAGGCTTTGCGAAGCATAGACGCTCGCCATTAAATACTGATGCCAAGCTTGATGCTGTGGTGTGGTTAAACGCCCTTCTAAGGTTTTTAACATTATCAGCGCGCTTTCATATTTACCTAACTGTTTGCGTGCAAAGGCGATGTAGAGCTTATTTTGGATATGGTCGACACTGGGCTTGGCCTCTAAGGCTAAGCCAACTTGTTCTAACGTTTGCCAATCTTGTTCGCTAATGGCGGCATCTCTGGCACTGTACAGCAGTTGAATTTTGCTGATCCCTGACGCGCCTTGTGCTTTGTTGAATAAGGCCGCAGCGCTGAGTTCGGCTGACACCGCTGTTGGCTCAATTTGCTTGGCGCGGTCTGTTGTAGTGACATTTGTGCTTGTACTACAAGCGGATAACCCCGACAATATGGCAACTAAAAGCGCTATCTTTTGAAACTGCACAGGCAAACCTTCTTTTTCCCGAATAAGTGGATATCTTACTGACTGATATTGGAGAGCTCAATGGCTAATCTTCACAATGAAAACAAAATCGGCACGCTGTATGTTGTTGCCACGCCAATTGGTAATTTAGATGACATCAGTGAACGTGCACTGAAGGTGTTAAGTCAGGTCGATTTAATTGCCGCTGAAGACACTCGCCACACAGGTAAATTATTGAGCCATTTCAGTATAAAAGCAAAAACTTTTGCGCTGCATGATCACAATGAAAAACAAAAAGCCCAGCAAGTCCTCGATTGGTTAAACGAAGGCAAAGACATAGCCTTGGTATCCGACGCAGGTACCCCGCTGATCAGCGATCCGGGCTATGCCGTCGTCAATCTTTGTCGTGATGCTGGCGCTGCGGTCACGCCTGTGCCTGGTGCCTGCGCCGCCATTGCTGCATTAAGCTGCTCTGGGCTGCCGACTGACCGCTTTCAGTTTATTGGCTTTACCCCTGCTAAGAGCCAAGCGCGTCAGCAATTTTTTAAAGATGCCGTGGCCTCAGGCTGCACCAGTATAATTTACGAAAGTACCCACAGGATCATGGCAAGCCTAGCCGATATGCAAACCGCACTGGGTGAGGCGCAACCCGTGGTGTTTGCCAAAGAGCTGACGAAAACCTACGAAACCTTTTTCAGTGGCAGTGTTACTGAGCTGATAGCTTACTTAGAAGCCGAACCAGAGAAACAAAAAGGCGAGCTGGTGTTAATGCTTCCAGCAGCGGTGATTGATAAACAGGCGCTTAGCCCTGAAGCCAGCAAACTGATTGGCTTATTAGAGGCAGATATGCCGTTGAAAAAAGCCTGTGGTGTGGCTGCTGACTATTTCGGCCTGAAAAAGAACGCCTTATATAAAGCAATCATTGCAGAACGCGAGTCGTAACGGGAGTAGCTAATTAGCGCGTGCGTTCTGGTATTAAAGTGCGTATAATCGCCCGCCTGAGTCAGCCGGATAATCGCTGCCTGTGACGCAAATGATCAGGGGGAGGAAAGTCCGGGCTCCAATGGGCAGGGTGCCAGCTAACGGCTGGGGGGCGTGAGCCTACGACAAGTGCAGCAGAGAGGAGACCGCCAACTTCGGTTGGTAAGGGTGAAAGGGTGCGGTAAGAGCGCACCGGGCCACTGGTAACAGTTGGTTGCAAGGTAAACTCCACCCGGAGCAAGACCAAATAGGGTTCCTTATGGTGTGGCCCGCATCGGAACCGGGTAGGTTGCTTGAGCCTAGGAGCGATCCTAGGCCTAGACGAATGATTATCACCTCGCAAGAGGAAACAGAACCCGGCTTATAGGCTGTCTCAGAAGCTTTAGTAACCGCTTGATTTGCTTATGCAGATCAAGCGGTACACTAAAATTATCCACCCTCTAATCACATTTCCATGTACCGTTTGGTACACGGCTCGCAACTTAAAAATTCAATTCAAAAAACAAAATTCAACTCGCAATAAACTCCTAAGGTATTGATTTAGGTGCTTCTTTTCGCCTGATACACTTTTCACTAACAGTTTGATTTTACAAATCAAAAGCATAGTTTTTGTGGTACATGGCTTTGGTACACAGAACAGCCTCTCAGAACGTTTAAAGCATTCCATTACGACATTGCATATTTTAATAATTAATGTAATAGTTAGTACAAATTATCCATGGAGGGTTATGTTTTGTATCAGCATCTTAAAAAGCGTCACCGGCGGGATAGAGGTTCTTACCCACAAGCGTTATCTTTACGCGTACATCGAGCTTTGAGTTGGTTAGGTAAAGCTGAGCAGTGTGAAGATTATGATTCTCAGTTTATCTTTCTATGGATAGCTTTCAATGCAGCCTATGCACAAAATTTTGATTACAAAAATGATTTTACTGAGCGTGGTCTATATCAAGAGTTTTTGGCAAAAATAGAGCACTTAGATAAATCAAAAAAGCTATCCGAAATCGTTTGGTCTCAATATTCTACTTCTATCAGGCTTATCTTAAATAATGAGTTTATCTTTCAGGCTTTTTGGAAATTTCAATCTGGAACAATAACTGAAGATATGTGGAAGCAAGAACAGCTTAGAACCAAGGTAGCAGCTAATAATGCATTAGCGAGTGAGGATACTGTTACCGTCTTAAGCATCTTGTTTTCAAGGCTATACACCCTACGGAACCAGCTACTTCATGGGGGAGCTACATACAATAGCCGGACAAACCGCAAGCAGTTACGTGATTGCACCTCATTATTAGCGAGTATTGTACCAATAATTATTGAGCTTATGATGGATGGCGCTGATCAATTATGGGGTGATGCAATATACCCATTAGTAAATGTCTAGTGCTTAAAATATTCAATACAAAAAAGTAACCAATGAATATGGATAATTCACTTTTGAATAGACGCAACCTGTCCCAATGTCACGTTATATTACGCAGCACCTTACAAAATTAAGTTGATTTATGAAAAGTAATATCCTTGCAAATCGTTTAGCCGACATTGTAGCTAAGGCATATTCTGGGCAGCCTCTAAATACTAATAATTTGGCTGAACAATATCAGGTCAGCACTAAAACAATACGAAGAGATTTTGACCGCTTATGCGCTATTCTCGAGCGTTGCCCAGACACTGGCAATTACTTACTTTCGACATCTGCGCGAAACCAATACAATGAGCAGGACCTTGTTCGCTTAATTGAGGAGCTTGGCCTTAAAAAAGCGCTTCCGCAAAAAGCTGGCCAGTTCCTTCGCAGCTTAGCAAATGACTCAAACAGTGATTTTTATCACTTTCAGGAACAACCCCTTGAGGCAGACTTCATATCTTCACTTCATGGCGCCTTTGAGACAGCGATTAAAAATCGACGCACTGTGACCTTCTTATACAGAGATAAATCACGGACAGTCTCGCCATACCTCATGGTTTATAGCCGTGGTAGCTGGTATTTAGCTGCCATATCAGATGGCGTGCTGAAGACGTTCTCACTTGCTCGCATCAAGTTCGTATGTGTGCAAAAAGAGCATTTTGATTATGACTCGTCAGTTGTCGATAAAATCAAAGAACAAGACACTATTTGGTTTGGACAGCCCATTTTTGACGTAACACTGGAAGTGACAAAGGACATTGCGTTTTATTTTGAACGTAAGGCCCTTCTGCCAAAACAAAAAATCATCGAAAAGCGGCAGGACGGTTCGCTTGTCATTTCCTCTTCAGCGTGGAGCTATAACCAAATAGCCCCGATTGTTCAATATTGGATACCTAATATTCGAGTCATTTCCCCAAGCGAGCTCGATAACTACATCCGAGAAAAACTAACGTCTTGGATAGCCCGAACAAGCAATGAAGTTGAAAGCACATCGTTATGAAAAACAGAACAAAATACATACTCGTTGCTGCCTCAATGAGTGCAGGAAAATCTTCACTTATTAATGCACTTGTCGGCAAAGAATTGCTTCCAGCAGGCAACGAAGCGACAACGGCTAAAGTCGCACGCATAACTGTAGGTGCGAAAGTGAAGCCTAGCGCAAAGGCTTATTCCCACTCAGGTTCCATCGTTGCATCAAGCAACACACTTTGCGCAGAGCAAATAAGAACATGGAACCGTTCTGACGAAATCAGTGCTTTCGATGTAGTCATCCCTCATTCGGGAAGCAAACTTCATTCAATGTTGGCTGGCTACACCCTGATTGACACACCAGGAGCGAATAACAGTAGAGACTACCGCCACAAGGAACAGTTTATTAGTGCGATAAAGGCTTACCCGAAAAGTCCGATTCTTTACGTGCTAAATGCCACGCAGCTCGGCACAACAGATGATGTGGAGATCATTCGCACAATTCGAGAAATCAATCCAAAACAATCCATCATCTTTGCACTGAATAAAGTAGACGCTTTAGATGAAGAAAAAGGCGAGACCGCTAAGCATTATGTGTTACTCGCGCGCAAATATCTGGAAGGTCTTGGCTATAAGAAAGCCAAAATCATACCGCTCATGGCACAGTCTGCATTGATAGCGAAGAAATCGCTTAATCACCTTGAGCTTGGGCGTACCGAGCGAAATATCCTTGTGGCTGAATTGGCACGTTTTCGAGAAAAACCATTCCATTTTAATAATGCCGCTGCTGTGCCACAAGTAACGAAGAAAAAAGTGCGAAGAAGGCTCGTAAAAATTAAAAAAGGAAAAACCTCAGCGATGAGTGAAAAGGAACTAAATACGTTCGTTGATTACACTGGCTTAACCATGTTGAATGCTCTCATCACGAGCGAATCCTAGTCTTTATCAGTTTGAAACAATTTATTTTATATAACGCGAGAGCTTAGTTATGAATCACATTGCTATTACGCATAACCCATTTTTAGTAGAAACTGAATTTCTGATTAATGGTCACTCACCATCTGAAAGTTCGAACATCACAGCATACTGCGCAAAGCGCTTACAACTGTGGGTAGAGCAAATTTTTGATGACCTGCAGGCATTGTTTAATGGCAGCAGCGACTTCTTAATTGAGTTCACAGGCGTCGAATCCGATTACAATGATATTCAAGAAGCGGCCAACAATGCAATCCAAAAAGGCATGTATGTTGAGCTGAAGTTTAATCCTGTATTGCCTGCTGAAGAGCGATTGGAAAAAATCAAAAATCTAATGGGACGTGTTAGAGAAGAGTCACCAAAGTTTGCCGAATACCTAGCTAACAGCGATCAAAAAGCTAAACAAGATTTTGAAGACGCATTGAACAATGATTTTGACGCGTACGTGGTCGCTACTATGTCTTCAGGGAAATCAACCTTTATCAATGCCATTCTGGGCCAAGACTTGCTGCCCGCAGCGAACGAAGCAACCACCGCGACCATTGCTCATATTTTTGACGACAAATCCAAAGGTAACGACTTTTACGGTAAGTGTTTCGACGGCAATAACAACCTCATTAAACAGAATGACAGCGTTAATTTAGCTACGATGGAGACGTGGAACGCTGACCATGAAACTAAAACTATCAAGTTAGAAGGTGATATACGTGCCATAAAAGAAAACACGAATGTCCGCCTCGTGCTAACCGACACCCCGGGACCAAATAACAGCCAAGACCCTGAACACCAGCGAACAACATTAGGCTTTATTCAGGACTCAGCTCGTCACCCACTCATTATCTATGTGTTAAATGCAACGCAGTTAGGTACAAATGATGACGCGAATTTGCTAAGACTTGTCGCTGACACAATGAGCAAAGGCGGTAAACAAAGTAAAGATCGCTTCTTATTTGTGGTTAATAAGATGGACATGTTCGACCCCGAGCGTGGTGAAAACATTGAAAAAGCGCTAGAGCGCGTGAAAAGCTACCTCGAAGAGAACGGTATTCACGACCCTAACCTCTTCCCTGTTTCCGCGCGTATGGCTTACTTGCTCCGCAAGCAAGGTGAACTAACCCGGACTGAGCGAAATGACAAGACAAATATCGCTGAACTTCTGCTCGAAGAGCCAACTATGGCTTTTCCACAATATATGACGGTCAGTAACTCAGTAGAGTCAGCAATACCAGAAAAAGCAAAAAATGATGAGGCACTACAAGACAAAGCCATGTCGCGCGCATTGCTAAACAGTGGCCTACCCGCTGTTGAAGCCGTTATCGACGAGTACATCAACAAATACAGCTTTCCAATGCGATTAAATCGCGCACACTTGGCCTTGACAGCGGCTATCGAACGTGGAATGCAAGAAGCAGAGTTAATTAAACAACTGGAGATTGATGAGCAAGCGCTTTCCAGGCTGCAGTCAGAAATTCACAGCCTAAAAGTACGTCGCGATCAGGGTTTCAATACACAAGCCTATAAAGAGCAACTCAAACAAGAAGGTCGAGACCTACCAATGGACGTGCACGACTCTCTGAACGAAATAGAGACACACGTCTATGCACGTATTGGGGAGCTAAGCGACACGTTTAGCGGTGACGTCAGTATTAGCGAAGCTGAATCCAAAGTTGAAATTGCATCAGATGAGATTAAGTTCTTATTTAATCAAACCATAAACGAATACGATCAGGCGTTTGTGCAATCTCAAGAGAGTATCAAAAAAGAGTTATACAAAGAGTATCAAGTTCATGTCGCTGAGTTATTCCCTAAAAGCAGCACGCTTGAGCTTCCCGTATTTCAGGCTCTAAAACAATCTATCTCTGCAATTCCGCTGGATATTGAACTGAATCAAAGTGATATAAGCAAAAAGTCTGTTAAAACTGGGTCCAGAACAGAAAGTAACGCAAAATGGTATAACCCATTTTCGTGGTTTAGTACACGCGAAGTGCCCATTTACGAAGATCAAGAATACGTCAATCTGCAAGACTTTTGGAAAGTTCAGAATATTGACATCCGCGGTAAGTTTACTTCCTTAAAGAGCGAAGCGATTGAGCGTATTCAAGAAGACAAGAACAAGTTGATTGACAACTACCTCGCGTTCTTGGAAGACGAGTTTAGCTCCAAGTTTACAGCCATTCTCGACGACCTAGAGCAAAAAGCTGAAAACCAAGTTCAACGTGAAAGTGCCATTGCTCAAGCTAAAAATGAGATCGACGAAATTCGCGCTATCAAGCAAGAGTTGGAAGCTATCTTACAGTTTTAACTAATTACGGGCCTACTGAAAATATCAGTGGCCCTTTAGAGGCCAGACACCATGACTGCATCTACAAAATTTGTTGCGCCCAATTTAACAGCCACAGAGTTTAAAGCAAAAATCTTCGACTTTATTACAAGCAAGGACTTTAAAGCGGAGTTGCTCCGCCAAATACTGTCAGCACTGCCTGATGACAAACGTGCGCTTTTCGAAAAATACCGAACCGATAGCACTATGGATCCAATTAGTGAAGACTGTAAGAAGTGGGAGCGGGAGGGGGGGGCATATTTTGCCTTACAACGCCACTTGGCAGAAAAAAATTTCTGCTTAAAACGCTTAGAGCACCTTATTAAAGTGAAAAGCCACTTAACTGAACGTGGAATTGCTGGTTTTTCTCGCCCAGCTTCTAGTTCTACGAGAAGTAACGAAAAACTTAAAAGCACAAAGGAAGAAGCAATGAGCGTTAATTTTTCATCTGTAGATTTAACAGGGTTTATCCCATCCCGCTCACTAGTAAATAGCATAAAAAGCGGTGATCTATCTGTTATTCGTATTTCATTATTTATGGAAATGAATGATAAGCGCCTATCTACGAAAGAGATTACCCAAGCTATCGCCTGGGCGCTGTCAGAATATCCAACCCTTTTTGTTGCTTACGAAGAAAACGCCTACTCCCAGCAAATGGAACAAGACAAGGTGAAGTGGGATAGTCACTATTACCACAAACAAGAACTGTATGCGACATCCAATTTTTCTTTGGAGCGCATTCGCCATATGGTCATAGTGCGTGAGCATGTGTTTAACATTGCACAAGATGACACTCGTCCTGCAACATCGTCGAACTCTCAGCCAAAAAATGTTAGGAAGGGCTCCGCTCAGAATCAAGAACGAAGATCGACGGGAAGACGTCAACAACCAAGCCCCATGCCGGAGAACAACGTACTGAAATCATTACTGCTGATTGGTGGCGTAGTGGCAGCTATCGCAGTAGTCATTCTGGCTACCATTGTTTAATGAGACTTACTATGAATCTATCTACTGCTGAAATGGAACATCTTAATTCTGAAACCGGGCTGCTTCCCGCACAACAAGAAGCGCTAGCAACACTCTCGACTGCGCATGCATTGGTTAACAAAAGCTACCTTGCTGAACTCAAACACTACGATGTATTGCCGGTAGAAAACCAACAAAGCGTGTCACTTAACCGAGGCGGAGATGTACGCATTTTCCGTGTGGAACGTTTAGTTCAGGAAAATAAGCAATCCGTGCTAGAAAGCACCACCGCGGCTTACACTGCATTGGGGGCTGCCGGATACACAGTGTTCCTTTTTCTAAAATCTGACGGAAAAGAGACACTGCTCTACATTGGCACGCGTGGTGAGCCCGGGAAAATGCTGGGCCAAAACTCAGGAGATTTGTTGCAAGAAACTTTCAAAGGGCATTTCCCTGGCAGCAAGCTTTCCCCGCTTAATGGTTCTGATGTTGACGCTATGCTAGACGAACTCAGTGAAGATGGTTCTTACAAAACAGTCACCGCGGTCAGTAGCGTTCCTGGGCTTTCTACAGAAGACCAAACTCACTTTATGCAAGGGCTAGAGCGTTTTATCGATGCTGCAGAAAGCCGCACCTATGAGGGACTAATTCTCGCCGAGCCCGTTTCAATGCAAGCATTGAATACTGTTCGCACTGGCTATGAGCAAGTGGCGACGCAGCTTTCCGCTCTGTCAAATCGCCAATACAGCTATGGCATTCAGGACAGCGATGCGATCAACCTCAGCATCAGTGAAGGACTGAGCCATTCTTTGGGCGAAAGCCTCGGACTGACAGAAACAACAGGCACCAGTGAAAGCACAACAACATCGACTTCCCGTTCTCACACCACCAATCAAAGCAAATCCTCGCCAAACAAAAAGGATAAAATGAAAGCAATGGGGGCGATGGCAATTGGCTCTGGGTTAGGCGCTTTCGGAGGCCCATTAGGGGCCATGGTTGGCGGACAAGTTGGTGGACAAGTTGCAAGCATGTTCCAAACAACAGACACAGCCGGCTCTTCTGAATCTACCTCAACAAGTGAAAGCAGTACCCATTCGACTAACCAGTCGACGGCAACCAGTACTACAACAACAGAAACAGACACACATAGTACGACCCACACCAAAGGCCTAACGCAGACCCACGGCTCAACACAACAAGTGAGTTTTGAAACAGCGGACAAAGGCATTTTAAACATGCTTGATAAGGTGGATCACCACTTAAACCGCATCAACGAAGCGAAAAGCCACGGTGGCTGGCTCAGTACCGCTTACTTTGTTAGTGACTGTAAGGCCTCCAGTGAAGCCCTATCAAGCATTTTCTTGGGTCTCACCCGCGGGACAAAATCGTCAATGGAAGATTTTGCTCTGACCACATGGGCTGGCAAAAAGGCCAATGCGATAACACAATGGTTGAGTCAGCTTATGCACCCCCGACTTGAGCCGAATTTTGTAGGGAATGCTCACATCCCATACCTCACTCCAGCAACCTTGGTATCGAGCAAGGAAATGGCGCTACAGCTAAGTCTTCCTCGCCTTTCTACATCTACCGTCGTGGTGCAGGAAACAGCCGCATTTGGCCGGAAAGTGCAAACTCTGAATGCTGACGTCGCTAACACCAACTCGCGCACTATCTCATTGGGCCAAGTACGCCACTTGTGGAGCGATTTGCCACAAACTGTGGAATTGGACCTTGACCAACTGACAAGCCACACGCTGATCACTGGCTCAACAGGTTCAGGCAAAAGCAACACGGTTTACTCGCTACTGGATCAAGCAATACAGCAAAACATTCCATTTTTGGTCATTGAGCCTGCAAAGGGCGAGTACAAGCACGTATTTGGAAATCGAGCAGAAGTGCGTGTTTTTGGCACAAACGACCGATTTACAGAACTACTGAAAATCAATCCGTTTTCTTTCCCTGAACAAACCCATGTCCTTGAACATGTAGATCGCCTGATTGAAGTATTTAATGTCTGCTGGCCTATGTATGCGGCAATGCCTGCCATTCTCAAAGATGCAGTACTGAGAAGTTATGAAAACTGTGGTTGGGATTTGCGCGACTCGACGTCAACTCTCGGTTATCCTTTGTTTCCAACGTTTGCCGATTTGCTTATGCAGCTAGAGTCCGTCATCGCCCAATCGCCATACTCAGACGAAATGAAGAGCAACTATACTGGTGCATTAGTCACGCGTGTTCGGTCAATGGTTAACGGACTGAACGGCCAAATCTTTGCTGCTGATGAAATCAGCAATGCCGACCTGTTCGACCGCAACGTCATCATCGATTTGAGCCGAGTTGGTTCGCAAGAAACCAAATCGCTTCTAATGGGGCTATTGGTCATTAGACTTGGTGAATACCGTGCTGAACATATGCTCATGAACCAGCCTCTCAAACACATAACTGTGTTGGAAGAATCCCACAATATCTTGCGAGCAAACCCATCAACAGGTGGCGCTGAAGAAGGTAGCGTTGTCGAGAAGTCAGTCGAAATGCTGTCGAATGCCATCGCAGAAATGCGAACGTATGGCGAAGGCTTTATCATCGCGGATCAATCACCGTCAGCGGTACATATTTCAGCTATTCGCAATACCAACACGAAAATCTTGATGCGTTTGCCAGATGAAGCAGACCGCTTGTTGGTTGGGAAATCTGCAGCACTAACGGATGAGCAAGTTGACGAAATGGCCCGCTTGCCTCGAGGGGTAGCAGTGGTGTATCAGAATGAATGGCTCGAAGCTGTATTATGTAAAGTCAGCCGTTTTTCTTGGCAAGAAAGCCCCTACCAGTATCAAGCAGTGCCAACAAACGTAATGAGTGAGATGTCGTTTCGCTTTAATTTAATCACTCATCTTTTGAGTGGATACAATCAAGTGAAGTCAGACATAAGTGAAGAGAAACTGGTAGAAGCTCTCTTTCGAAGCAATTTGCCAACGGCTACAAAGGTTCGACTTATACAGTATTTGCGTACCGGTATCACTGATCTCTTTTTCAGCGATTTCGCTTTTCTGGTACCTCATGTATTGGACTGTAACCACCTGCTAGAAAGTGCTATTTGCAATGCTAAGAGTGTAGAACAAGTACATGCTCGTCTTCAAATGTTGGTATTGGATAAGTTCAACAATGCGTCTCAGGAACAAGTGGTTATGATCATCCAGCCCCTACTGAGATCATTAGTCCCCAATGGGGAGCTATACAAGAAACTCTACTCAGAGTGGAAACAGTTTGCTAAACGGAAGGTTGCATAATGATGGATCTACTAGCGATTAAAGAGGTTGCAAGTAAGTTGCAACCCGAACTGTCGAAAATGTTAGAGAGTATTGATGCAAACAGCATCGACTTAGATGAGCTTGACCGCCCTATTTTAGAACAAAAGGATGCGAAGTCTGAATGTGAAGAAGGCGAAACCCGACCTTTGACTCAGGAGGAGAAAGAGCACTATAAAGAAAAGCTCGGCTGCTCAGGTCACTTACTAGAAAGCGCAACAATAGATGAAGATGGAAAGATTCACCTAAAAACAATTAAAGAAAGTAAAGAAGGTAAAATAGGTGAAGATGGTGTTATATATGAACGCAAAACAGTTGAAATAAATGGGGTCGAGGTTGAAGGTGTGTTCCCACAATTCAACAGTGCAATTGATGTACAACTGCCAGAAGAGTTGATCCAGGCAAGAGACACTGCGCAAGCAGAATATGCGAATGAAACACTTAAAGAAAAAGTTGACAGCGATCCTGAGTTTGCAAAGCAGTTCAACGATGAACAGTTAGAGCAAATTGAAAATGGTGAAACCCCTGATGGCTATACTTGGCATCACAGTGAAGAGTATGGCGAAATGCAGCTTATTAGCACTGAAGACCACAATAGTAACCGTCATACTGGTGGCAAAGCCATTTGGGGCGGCGGAAAAGAAAACCGTTGATTTAAAGGATAAAGAAAATGAAAGAATGGCGTTACATAAAGCCTTTGGCCGCAGATAGTCTCATTTCTGACGCTGAAGAAAGATTAGGCTACAACTTTGTCGACTCCTATATCGACTTTGTTAAGAAATATAATGGAAGCCGACCTCCTGTCAGTATATTTAGTACCATTACATCGCAAGAAAGAACGATAAAGTCCTTTTTGTCATTCAACCCCACGGATGTAGAAAACATCCTTAAGATGAACAAAGGTGTCGATGAGATCTCTTCAAAATTGGTTGCTTTTGCGATAGATAATTTCGGCAACTACATTTGCTTTGACAAGGAAAATGATGCGATTGTTTTTCTGGACTTTGAGTCAGGCGAAACAGAACTTATCGACAAGACATTTTCAGATTTCTTACTTAAAATCGATAGTTAATATGAAGAGGCTTGAATATTAGTAGATAAAAAGGGCTGTATTGATCTCTTTATAGGCTAAATTGACTTGTTAAAAGAGGGCGTTCAAAATTCTGTGTCAGATAATAACGCCTAAATACCCAAGTATCTTTCTAAGCGACCATCAAGATGGAGCGCGAGTTGTGACAGTGTCATGTTCCAGTTTTGGATTGGCATTGTCCACTTCTTTGACGCATTGACTATCCCAGCATAAAGTAGCTTCAGCAAGCTATTTTCGTTTGGGAAGCTGCCTTTGGTTTCGCTAATTTGCGAAATCGCTTAATTCAGCGTGTTGGTATCAAAGTGTATGCTGATCGCCAATCCACCGCTTACATTATGAGTAAATTGGCAATTGCCATTCAGCACTGACACCCGTTCACGGATGCCATCCATACCAAAGCCGCTGTTGCTGGCGCGCTGTTTGGGCTCATTAAGGCCGATACCATTGTCATTTATTGTGAGTGCGACTACCTCGTTCGCAAAAACGATATCAATGCTAAGCTTAGTGGCCAGCGAGTGCTTAATGGCATTGGTGGACGCTTCTTGGCAAATACGGTAAATGGCAATTTGGTATTCGTCGCTGAGGTCATTGATGGGTCCGGCAATCTGGCATTGATAAGCGATCCCAGCTTCGGCTAAATGTTCAGAAAATAATTCACTTTGCAGGGCAGCCTTGAGCCCAAGCTCGTCTAGCAACCTGGGTCTCAGCCAGTGCATTAGTCTATACACTGAGTCGTACATGCTACTTGAAACGTTTTCGAGTCGTAAGATGGTATGGCTAAGTTCATCATGGTGTTTGGTTTTCTTAGCTAGTACAGCGATATTGGTTTTTAACGCGGTGAGGTTTTGACCTATATCATCGTGCAGCTCTTGGGATAGCTGACTGCGCTCAGACTCTTGAACATTGACCACCTTAGTCGCGAGGTTTTGCGTTAACGCACTGAGTGTAACAAGCTCCTGGTTTTGCTTGAGTAATTCGCTTTTCGACTGGTTTAACTCGGTGGTTAAGGCACTTAGTAGCAGGGCCAGCACGCTATAACTGATAAGATAAAGTTGCGTCGTTAGCAGCAGCTCAGTTTGATTCACGGCAAAAACATTCACCATCAGGGTCGCCACTGTAAGTGTGCCATAGCTGAGTGCTCCTAAAGCGCCAAACTGAAAACTGAACCAGAGCAAAGGAAAAATCGCCAACATACGCAGTAAGTAAACGGACTTAGGTTCGATTAAAAATGTGCTGTAAAAAACAAAAAAGCATAAGCTAAGCTGCAAAGCTAATATGATATTTTTACGACTGAAGAAGTGCTTGCGCTGTGAAAACCAGGTTTTAGCAAAAAATGCCAATAACAGTAAAATAAGGGTCGTTAAAATCCCCCCAAGTTGATGTGCCAGCATCATCTCAAAGCGATCTTCCGCTGCAATTAAAGCATATTTATTTTTAGTTCCCTCTGGCAAAACAATTAGCATTGAGCGGATAAAGCGATAGGAAATAGCAATAAAAATAACCGTTACAGCGCTTTTTAAGGTGTTAATATCCAAGCGCACTTTGAATAACTTGGCCAAGATCAGAGGAGTAAGTATCATGTACTCACGTGATACAGTGCTTAGTAAGCGATAGCCTACATTGTCTAAGGCAACATCATAGTAATACCAAACATAGAATATTTGCCCAAGTGTGAAACCAATAGTGAGTGCAGGCCAATAGCGTAGCGGTAAAAAAATATAACAAATAACCCTAAAACCCACTGGAAAATACCAGCTCACAAAATCTTCATACACCACGTAGTTAAAAGACAGCAGATACAGCAAGGTTTCAATGTTTGATGCAACCACTACAATAAACAGCGACAGTAGTAGAAACTTGATTATCTGAGTGCGGCTCACGGAATTGAACTTATTACTCAAAAACTGGTAATGAAAGTGACGTAAAACTCCATCCATGAGTATCTTTTGGCCTTTTAGGGTAAGTAAACCTGAGTTGTGTCAAACTGCAGTTTAGGGTTTGGATTACACAGAGTATAACGCTGTGTGATTTGAATTTCAGCTTTATTACCAATGAGTTGTAACAGGTGTCCTTTGGCAATATCTGACAAGTTACGTTTATGTTTAACGATAACTTCTCTTCCTAGTGCGCCTTGTAACCGTGGCTTGGGAAAAGCGGTTTTAACCACCGAGTTGATGTGCTCGCAACGAGTAAAATAATCTAGACATTGTTGCTTGGCTTTGAGAATGGCTTCATCGTTGCACTTAATAACATCAACGTTTTTTATAAAGTGAACAAACGCGGCATTGCGTGAAGTAAAGTTGGTTGCCACATCGGGAAGGCTTCTGGTTTCAGGCCATTTGCGGATCACAACATATTTATTTTTGCCTGTTTTCACTAAGTTGGTCGAGCCTTTGGTCATTTTACTGGTCCACTCAATACGGTAATTAGATTCGCCAATATGATGAAGTAGAACCGTAATATTATGAAAGCGCTCAGTGTCTCCGGTAATGTTTGGCATAGCTATCTCCTTATGATTGACAGATAGCTTAGGCAGGTTAGCGTCAGAGTTTTATTGCCATTTTTCTTAAAGGCATAGGAAAAATTCTTAGCTGAGCTTTATCACGACGAGTTATACTGATGAAAAACAAGGAGGTGAGATGAATTTTGCGCTGATTGATGACCATCAAATGGTCAGAGAAGGCTTTAGGGCGTTGCTAGAAGAAGAGTGTCAAGATTGGAACGTAGTGCTTGAAGTAGGCAGTGCAGAGGAGTTCTTGGAGCAATCGCAGCAGAGTCAAATTGACTATTACATCATCGACATTTCTTTGCCAGACAGAAATGGCTTGGAACTAGCAGCGCTAATTGCTCAGCGACACTCTGGTGCAAAACGCATTATGCTGAGCATGTATGAAGAAAAGTCTTATATAAAAAGAGCGTTAGCGCTTGGCGTTGATGCTTATTTGTCAAAGCGCGATGCTGCCAATGAACTTATTTATGCAATCCAGTCGGTTGCAGCTGGGCGACGTTTTTATAGTCCTGCGATCAGTGATCGCTTGGTGAATGATGGTACGCCTAACCCCTGTCTATCATTGTTAACTGCTCGGGAACTTGAGGTGTTTAAGTTACTCGCCCAAGGCCTGAATGCAAAACAAATCTCACAGGTGATTAATGTGATGCCGAAAACCGCGCATGTACATAGAGCGAATGTGATGACCAAGCTACAGCTGACCTCGCAAATACAAGCCACTAAACTGGCACTTGCCGAGGGGCTACTGCAAATTGATGAGATTGGTTAAAGCGGCAGCCAAACAGCTACGCTGAAGCCGTCATTATTTTCGAAGCTGCAATGCCCCCCAAGTGCCGTAACGCGCTCTTCAATATGACCATGGTAACCGCATCAATCATGGCATCCGACGCTGAGCGCTTTGAAACATAGCCCATCGCTCCCAAGCGCAGCGCGTTGCTAACATAAGGGTCGTGATCGTACATTGAGGCAATGATCACTTTTATCTTAGGGTAGTGCTCTCGCAAGTAGCTTAAAAAGGTTAACCCCGTTTGACCTTCGTTAAGTGAAATATCCAAGATAAAAATATCAGGTTGATCTAACTGAACGGCGAGCAGGGCATCGTTTACATCGCAAGCCTCTATGGTCACTTGCCAGCCGGGCTGTAACTCGAGTAATTTTTTAAAGCTGTCGCGCACTAATTGATGGTCTTCCAGTATACCAATGTCCATAACCCCTCCTTTTTGTCACTGCATTATACCGTGAAATCAAATAATTGGGTTTAGGAATTATTCCTATATTGCAATGTTTTTAGCACTACAGGTGAGAACAAAGGAGGTAGCAACAAACGGCTTTTTGATTTAGCACAGGTTGAAAAGCATTTTTGCGGCTAAGCTGAAATAACAGAGTAAAGAAATCGCGTTATCGCAGGCTTGAAGGAGAAGTAATGGCAACGATTACATTTCATGGCGCAGCACAAGAGGTGACCGGGTCGTGTCACCTAGTACGCTCAGCAGAGCTTGGGGATGTGCTATTAGACTGTGGTATGCATCAAGGCATGCGCGCCAAGCATTTAATTTCTCGTGAGCAATTTTCTTTTAACCCCACCAGTATCGATAGGGTGATTTTATCCCACGCGCATCTAGATCACTCCGGTCGGTTGCCCTGTTTGATTCATGAGGGCTTTGCTGGGCCAATACATTGCACCCCAGCAACGGCGCAGTTGCTTCCCATTATGCTGTTCGATGCATTGAGCTTATACGAAAATGACTTACGTAGAGAAAACCGTAAGCGAGCGCGTAAGGGCAAGCCTGAAATCGCACCACAATACAGTAAAGACGATGTCTTGCAGGTATTAGCCAGCCTTAAACCGCAGCCCTATCAGCAGCCGGTTGCCATTACTGAGCATGCGACCTTGTGTTTTCATGATGCTGGCCATATTCTTGGCTCGGCTATCACCGAGCTGACATTCCATGATGGCGAGCAACAGAAAAAGCTGGTGTTTTCCGGCGATCTGGGCAATACCGACACCTTGCTTATGAACGATCCTGTTTATTTGAGTGAGGCAGACATTGTGCTGGTGGAGGGCACCTATGGCGATCGCGAGCACCGCTCTTTAGGTGACACACAAACCCAACTAAGAGATATTCTTAGTGAGGCTTTTTCCCGTGGCGGCAACGTGATGATCCCAGCCTTTGCTGTGGGGCGCACTCAAGAGCTGTTGCTGTATTTGGGCTTATTGCAACACGCCGGTGAGTTAGATAATTGGCAAATATTTCTCGATAGCCCCATGGCCATCGAAGTCACCAAAGTATACGACCAGTGGTTACCAACCCTTGACTGCGAAGGAGTAAAAAAACTCTGCACTGGGGAGCAAACCTTATTAAAGGATTTTCTCTCCACCTTGCACCTGATGGTGGATGCCGAAGATTCAATGGCCATCAATAAAATCAGTAAGGGCGCACTCATTATCGCAGGCAGTGGTATGTGTACCGGAGGCCGCATTACCCACCACTTTAAGCACCGTATTTGGGATAGTCGCAATACCATTATTTTTGTGGGCTATCAGGCCAATGGCACCTTAGGGCGAATATTGGTGGATGGTACTCAGCACATTAAACTGTTTGGCGAAGACATTATTGTCAAAGCCAACATTGAAACTCTAAATGGTTTTTCTGCCCATGCTGGACAGCGCGCATTGGTTGATTGGGTAGGCCATTTTAGTACCTCACCTAAAGTGGTGTTGGTGCACGGTGAACCCGATGCCTTAACGGGCTTTTCAAAGCAGTTAAAACAGCAGCATGATATTACCGCAGACATTCCCGTATTGGGTGAGACGATAGAATTTTAATAAAAAACGGCACCGTTGCGGTGCCGTTTAGGGTAAGTTTTTAAGTAATGAAGCTTACTGCGGCAATGGTGCGCCAGTGGTCCACGGACTACCAGCCTCACTCATGGCTTGTTGCAGCGCAGGGATTGTCTGACGTTGCAGGGTATGCAGTCGTTGACTTACTTCGTTGAGGCCTTCTAAGGCGTAACCGAGTTAATGTCTCTGCACTTTTATTTCACGTTGTCAAAATCACTACTTTTTCTCGATTCTCACCAATCAAGCATACTTACAGCCAATTGTGTACCTTTTGTTTTTAGTTAATATCATGAAAAGTAAGGGTTTTTACTTTTGGCATAACACTTGATACTAAGAAACCATCTCTTAGTATCAATGAACAATGGAATTATCATGTACAAGAACAATAAAGCCCTATTATCTGCTGTTGCTTGGTTAGGCACCGCGCTATTTTCAACCCTCTTCTCGCTGGTGGTAAAAGCTCAACCGGTTGATAAGCTTATTAAGACGCTGATGAAAGAGCACCAAAACACTAGCCTGCAGCTTACAAAAAGCACAGTCAAGCGTACGCAATACTCTGACTCTCAAGAACATAATAACCAGCGATGATAGGCGTGATGTTGAATATCACCTATCATCCATCAATTGCTTTCTGCCTCAATCATTGCTTTGGTCAGTAATGAGTTGCTAGCTTAGCCACTTAAATGGAATGTTCGAGCACATCCACAGACATTATGGTTATTAGTAAGTCTAATGTAGGACTCTCTAAGTAAGCTCCAAACAAGGCATTTTTCTAATTCTTAGTATAGAGCCCGCCTCTTTCCTTTTGTGCTGAATATTCTGCTTTCATTGTGTATAATCTTGCCCTAGCTTTTCTCGCGAACTATACAACTTATAGCGCAACTCGTTAGAGTTAAGTTTCGATTTTTCGGTGCTATGAACAGTCAGCCTTTGTCCCCATAAGTTATTGAACTGTCCTACTGGTTATGGGGAACTATTGGGGTACCATATGGTGAAATTGGCTGCAATTCAAGGCGTTCCAGAGCAACAGAGGTACTATGCAAAATTCAGTGAAATCAGGCTTTAAGCCAGTAAATATAAGCGATTCAGGCTTTCGCCGCTTTAGTGTAGCACCGATGCTGGATTGGACGGATCGCCACTGTCGCACTTTCCATCGTAAGCTCACAAAGCATGCGGTGCTGTACACCGAAATGATCACCACCGGGGCGATTATTTTTGGTAAGGGCGACTACCTTGCTTTTGGTGAGCATGAATTACCGGTGGCATTGCAGCTCGGGGGCTCTGATCCAAAAGCGTTGGCTGAATGTGCTAAACGGGCTGGTGAGTATGGCTACAGTGAAGTGAACCTGAATGTGGGTTGCCCGTCAGATCGGGTGCAAAATGGTCGCTTTGGTGCATGCTTAATGGCTGAGCCACAGCTGGTAGCGGAATGTGTGGCGGCGATGAAAGCCGAGGTGGATATTCCGGTGACGGTAAAAACCCGTATTGGCATCGATGAACAAGATTCTTATGAGTTTTTAACCGCATTAATTGAAGCGTCGCGCACGGTGGGCTGTGATGACTTTATTATTCACGCGCGCAAAGCTTGGTTGCAAGGCTTGAGTCCGAAAGAAAATCGTGAGGTACCGCCGCTGGATTACCCTCGTGTGTATCAGCTGAAAAAAGATTACCCAGATTTACATATCAGTATTAATGGCGGCGTAAAAACCATTGCGGAGTGCCAGCACCATCTCGAGCATTTGGATGGCGTGATGATTGGCCGCGAAGCCTACAGTAATCCATTTTTATTGTCTCAGGTTGATGAAGCCCTGTATGGTGAGCCAGCCTTTAGCCAAACTCGCCATCAGGTCGTGAGAAGCATGTACGACTACTTTGAAGCGCAAATGTCACAGGGCGCTAATTTTTGGCATATTGCCCGTCATATGTTGGGTATTTTCCAAAACCAACCTGGCGCGAGAGGCTTCCGTCGTCATCTATCGGAAAATGGCCATAAGAAAGGCGCAGGCATCGAGGTAATGGAAAAAGCCCTGACCTTTGTGCCGGAACAATAATTAGAGTGTGAAAAAGACGATTTAATCGTCTTTTTCACTATTTATCCTTTCCTTTTTCTCTGCTCTTTCTTATAGAAGTCCTTTAACTTATTGAATAATTGAGTAAATTAATTTTGGCATGGCTCTTGGAATGTATTCATTACATTATAAAAGGAGCCGACTATGACACTCATCAACAGAATCGAAGATCTTATTAAAGCCGAATTCAATGCACTGCTAGACAAGGCTGAAGATCCACAAAAAATGGCAACACAACTGGTACGTGATTTAGAAGAAGCACTTTCTGATTGTCGTGGTACCGCTGCTGAATTGATTTGTCAGCAAAAAGTGTTGCAGCGCCAAATAGACCAAGCACACCAAGCAGCTACCTCGTGGCAAAGTAAAGCGGAGCATGCGCTTGAAAAAGGCCGTGAAGACTTAGCGCGCTCTGCGCTTGAGCAAAAGCAACAAGCATTGGAAAAAGCCACTGTAGCACAGCAGCAAATCGATGAATTGGCCCCCTCACTGGAAAAGCTAAGCGCCGATGCCGATAAGCTTCAAAGCAAAATTCAGCAACTGCGCGCCAAAGAAAAAGCCATGTTGCGCCGAGAAGCCACAGGCCAAGCGCGACTGAACATTAAGCAAACGCTTAACAGTGATGCCGTGCAGACGGCAACCCGCAAGTTTGAACAGCTAGAGCAAAAAGTAGCGCGTTTAGAGTCTGAAGTGGAAGCGTATGACTTGGGGCAACCTGATGTGTGGCAGCGCTTTGAAGATGAGCAAAAGCAGCAAAAGGTTGACGATGAGTTAGCGCAGCTGAAACAAAAAGTGGCCAGCTAACCCTAATTTCTTCAACTGATATTCCATAAGGGGATAGAGATGAACAGCAAATATCAATCGACCATGTCGCACATGAACAGTAGCAAGAAAATTGGTGGCGTATGCGCACAATTGGCACGCCGTTTTGATTTACCAATATGGTTAACCCGGCTACTCACCGTATTGTTATTTTTTAAATTTCCAATGCTGGTGGTATTGGCGTACGGCGTCGCATGGTTTGCGATGCCAAAAGTGGCACATCATGGCTAACCAGTATGCTTAGGAGTAAGTGATGAAAACCATTGCCAGTCTATTTTTTGCTGCATTACTGCTGTTAGCCCTATCTTGGGTCTCTTACCCACTTATGTGGTTGGATGTGGGTCGCTTTGACTTCCCTTGGGAGGGTAACTTAGGTTGGGTTGGTTTTGAAATTTTAACGCTATTATTTGCGCTGGTGGCCGTGCTGGTAATGGCAGCTTTGGTCAGTGTTGGAGTCATTGGATTATTGTTTGTTGTGCTCATTGGGCTAGTAATGGCACTGCTACTCAACTCCCTCCTGGCCTTGCTGCCATTTATAGCCCTCGCCTTAGTGGTGTGGTTGGTGATTGACAAACCAGCTCGGCAAACGACATGAGCGTGTAGGGAGAGAAAAAACACCCTATTTGGGGATCTGTGATATAGTTATTAGCATCACAAACCTCAAGGAAAGCCATAATGAAATCAAGTGTAATCAAACCCTTATTTTTTGTAGCCGCCGCATTTATTGGCTTTAGCAGCGCGGCACATCAGGGCCATGAGCATGAACATCAGCAGCACCAATCACAGTCTTTGAACGTACATAGTGCAACGGTACGTGCATTTTTACCTGCAGCGCCTTCTACAGCGGGGTATTTAGTGATTGAAAATACCACAAGCAGCGACAAAGTGTTGGTGAAAGCCACACTCGAAGGAGTCAAACGGGTTGAAATCCACGAACATGTGCATAAAGAAGATATGATGAGGATGCAGCGCGTTGAGCAGCTTACCCTTCCTGCAGGCGAAACAGTGACGTTTCAACCTGGCGGCTATCATTTGATGATTTTTGAACCACAAGAGCCACTTAAAGTCGGTGAGTCGCGCAAACTTACGCTATATTTTGCTGATGGCGACCGAAGTTATACCACGGCAGAAGTGGTGGCCTTGGGTGACATGTTTGGTGACAAAAGCAAAAAGCAGCCAGCGCATCATTCGCATCACGAATAATTGCTTACAGTGAGGTACTAAATGGGAAATCATACCGGAAAAATACTTTCAGGCATCGTGGCTATATTGCTTTTAGGTTACGCCATTGCCGTGTATTGGAGCGTGGAGCCAGATCAGTTTGATGTGGTAGCAGCGGCACAAGAAGATGCCAGAGCCAGCGGTAATACTATGGTGACGGGTTATGTTACCACGCACACCCTAATAGCAGTAACCGATACACTACTGAATAAACCAGGTGGCTACTTATCCAATGACATGATGCCGCCAAGCGTGATGATGGATAATATGCCAGCTTGGGAATTTGGCGCATTGGAAATGACCCGAGACTTAGCGCTTTCGATGCGCAAAGATTTTAGCCGCTCTCAATCGCAGTCGACCGAGCACCCCAGTCTTAAAATGGCCCAGCCGCAGTTTAATATTAGCTCTACTGCCTGGATGTGGCCAAGTGCTGAGGGAGAGTATGATAAAGGCAAAGAACACCTGCGTTCATACCTGACACAAATCGCTGATAACAGCAATCGAGACAGCCAGTTTTATGCCCGCGCAGACAACTTAAGAGCTTGGCTCAAAGAAGCCGAAAAGCGTCTAGGTAGTTTAAGCCAGCGTCTAAGCGCCAGTGTTGGACAAGACCGACTCGATACCAATTTAGCCGGAGATAGCGCCGCTGAAAAAGCGACCAAAACGCCGAATCATAATATGGTGAAAACATCATGGTGGCAGATTGATGATGTCTTTTATGAATCACGTGGTGCGACTTGGGCACTACTGCATTACTTAAAGGCCGTAGAGCATGACTTTAAGCCAGTACTAGAGAAAAAGAATGCCTTAGTAAGCCTACAACAAATCATCAGAGAGCTTGAAGCCACTCAAGAAACGGTTTGGAGCCCAATGGTGCTTAATGGCAGTGGCTTTGGTTTAGTTGCCAACCACTCGCTAGTGATGGCAAATTATATTTCTCGAGCCAATGCGGCTTTAATTGAACTTAGTGAACTCTTAGCGCAAGGATAACATCATGAAAAAACACTTCTTAGCTGCGGCATTGTCACTGGCGTGTATCGCCCCTGCTGCGCAAGCGGATACAGTACTTGGCCTCTATGTCGGCGCAGAAGGGTGGGATACCGAAAGTGAAGGTAGCTTCTCGGAAAAAGGCAGTATGCAAAACTTCAATTTTGAAGATGATACCTTTAGCAGTGTGTATGCCGCACTAGAGCATCCAGTCCCCCTAGTGCCAAACGTGAAGTTAAGATACACCGAGTTAGAGCTAAACGGACAAACGTTATTAACCGAGTCGTTTGATTTTGGCGGTGAGGTATACACCGTTGGCACTACCGCGACAACCAATGCCGATTTAACGCACATGGATTACACCTTGTACTACGAGTTGTTCGATAACGACTTACTGACGTTTGATTTTGGTTTGAACTTCAAACAATTTGATGGTTCTATCATGGTATCTGGAACCAGCAATGGCACCACCCGTACAGAGACGGTGGACTTTTCTGGCTTTGTACCACTGGGCTATGTTCGTGGTGAAGTGGGTTTACCGTTAACTGGGTTAAGTGTCTTTGCTGAGGGCAGCATGCTGGCCATTGATGACAGCAAAATCCAAGACTACCAAGTCGGCATTGCGTATGAGTTCATTGATAACATGGCAATTGATGTCGCAGTGAAAGCGGGCTACCGTTCAATGGTGCTTGAGCTCGATGATATTGATGATATTAATACCGATTTAGATGTCTCTGGTCCGTTCGCTGGCGTTCAGGTGCATTTCTAAACCCTATATCCTAATGCGCTGCTGGGGCGCTTATCCTCGCAGCGTTTTTATTTTCTACCTATCACTCCAATCAATACTAAATTCCGCTTCAAATGCTTTATCAATAAGTTGTTTGTAGTTTTTGTTAATTGGACTTTGCAATAGCTTCTTGAGCTCATCCCCGGTTTGCGTCAGCTTGTAATAACTCAACACCAAGTCATTAGACTTAGCCGTCAAGGTGATTTTCTTGCGCTGAAACACCAGCTCCATGGTTTGGCCTTTTTGCAGCGATGCAGATTCTATTTCTTGGCGATATAGAATATTAATATCCATTAAGGTGAGGATATTAGGAAAGCTTAAACCCGCTTGGCTGAGGTTAATTGACTCGGTACTGCCTTTGCGAATGAGATCTAAAATCGAGGGTTTTTTATAATAGCCATGCAAAATTAAGTAACTGTCTTCTCGTTCAAGATAGCCACACAGTGGCGCGCACTTTTGCAGTGCGTTGGCTTCTCGCTGGGTCATCAATTTCAGTGTCTGTAAGCTTTTTATCGAAAAAGTCCCAGGCGTAATACTTTCTCCTACTAGAATTTTTGCCCAAAGCTTTTGCATGGCATGATTGGTAATGTCTTCAGCCAATGTAATAAAGTGCTCTAACCAGTCTGGATCTGGGCGACCACGTGCGGTCACTTCGGGGCATAAAGTCAGGGCACTGCCCATAATGGCTTCAAGGTTTTTTTGGCGTTGAATTTTATTTAATTGTTGGCGTTTCAACGCCCGTTTCAATACTCCATGTTCGGTTTTTACCGCATACTGATTGTCTTTATTTTTTGCTTGCTGATAGCGCTCATCTTGCGACATTAAAGGGGTTGCGCGCTTTATCATGGGGTAGCCGAGCTTTTCTTCAATGGAAAGCGCTAATGCCGACTTTACTTGTGCGTTTTTAACCGTCATGGCTTGCTCGCATCTTATATTGAGAGTTCATGTGGTTGAGTGCTGAGTCGGTGAGTTGCTGTAAATACCTTTGCATAAACAAGGCGACAAAGCTGCCAAAAAACGGAGTATTAACCCTGCCATTTATCTCTATTTTTAGCTCTTTACTATTATCCTGTTGGCTTTGTATTAAGTGAATAGTTGCCATATGCTCTTCGCTAATGTGCAGTGACAGTTTTAACTGATTTTTACTGACACTATAAATTGTGATTTCAGCCTCACCCCAAGGATGCACAAGAATAGCTGAGCTGCCTATGGTTTGTTGCTTTGGCATCAAGGTGACATATATGGGCTCGGGTTTTTGCCAATTAAACAGTTGCGGCCAATGAGAGAGCACTAAAGGCGTTAAGGCATTGTTGTGCGTGGTGAGCTTGGTTCGTGTTTCCACTTGGTATCGGTGGGGCATGGCGAGGCCAGCAATAACTATAACAAAAGCGATTGCTACCACTAACTTTAGCGGGGCTGATAAACGTTTAATGGCTTTTCCTCTTCACTAAAAAGTATGCTAAATCATCTATATTGTTCTATGCTCGAGTATAATGTTTAATATAAGTTAAGCAATTACAAACATAATAGTAAATTTACCATTTTGGTTGCGATGGTAAACACTGGAGTGAATCAGTGCCTATAATTAAGAAGTAGTGCAGAATTAAAGGGTAGAAGATGGCACCTGAGCAAGATGATTTTTTGTTTGCAGAGCACGAAGACATAACTCAAGAAGAAGAAACGATAAGTGCTTTTTGGGATGTTTTAGTCGTAGATGATGACCCAGAAATTCATTCTGTCACTAAGCTCGCATTATCAAACCTAGAAGTCTGGGGTAGAAAGTTGCGCTTTTTTCACGCCTATTCTGGTGCTGAAGCAATAGAAATCTTAAAACAGCAAAACGACATCAGCATTCTATTACTTGATGTGGTAATGGAAACCGACGATGCTGGATTAAATGTAGTGCGCCGCGTCCGCGAAGAACTAAAAAACATGGCTGTGCGCATCATTATGCGAACAGGTCAGCCAGGCTACGCCCCAGAAGAAAAGGTGATCCGCGAGTACGACATCAACGATTATAAAATGAAAACCGAGCTGACTCGTAGTAAGCTGGTGACATCCATTTTAACAGCTGCACGCTCTTACCAGCAAATTTGTGAGTTAGAGGCACAAAGTCGTACCTTAGGGCAAATTCTACAGGCATCAAGGGCCATTCTTGGCCATACCGATATGAGCTCTTTCTCTTCCGCGGTAGTAGCCCAGCTGGCAAGGATCCTTGGCGGTTCTGGTGAAGGGCTGGTCAGTGGCTATCTCGATGACGAAACCCAGTTACGAGTATTTGGTGGCAGTGAACAGTACCATGAGTTTTTTGGTCATGGCCTAGAGCAACTCGACAATGGCCGTGTCATTATGCAGGTGCAAAATTGCATCAATTCTGAGCAGCATCAAAGTACCGATCACGACATCACTCTACTACTTGAAAGTAATAAAAATAAGCGCGCAGCACTGTACCTTGAAATAACCGAGCCACCCAGTGAGGCGCAGCTTAAGTTTGCGGAAATTTTCTTAACCAACGTCAGTGTTGGTCTGGATAACATTAAACTGTTTAATGAATTGCGAGATGTAGCTTATAAAGATAACCTAACTAAGCTACCGAACCGAGCGAACTTTACAGAGCATATCGCCGCTTACTATGGTCAGTCGCAGTCATTATTGTTTGTGCTAATCGATATCGCTCAGTTCTCAGATATTAACAATGGCTTAGGACAAGAAGTCGGCAACCTATTACTGCTCGGCGTTGCGGATAGAATTGCTATCGAGTTTCCGCAAGCGCAGCTGGTTTCTCGGATTGGCGCTGATGTCTTTGGCTTTTTATTGCCCGAAGCACAGTTCGATGAAGATAACTTAATTGAGAGCCTTACGCTACCTTATCAAGTCGGTGAACATGTACTTACCATGCACTTTCATATTGGTGTGTGCCGGCAACAAGACTTTCAACCTCAGGGTATTGAAACCCTCAAGCTCGCTTACATTGCCCTTAACCAAGCAAAGCTATCTTGCATTCCACTGGATTGGTATAGCTCCGATTTAGAAGAAAAGATGGCTTGGAAGTTAGGCCTCATACGGCAGCTGCGTCAAGACTTTGAGATGAATAAGCTCGAGGTTTGGTATCAGCCGCAGTTTGACATCGAAAAGCGCAACATTATTGGTTGTGAAGCTTTACTGCGATGGCCCTCTGGTAATGGCAAATACATCTCGCCAGCAGTGTTTGTGCCTTTAGCAGAAAATGCTGGACTGATTGTTGAGATAGGGCAGTGGGTTTTAGAGCAGGCCTGTCAGCTGCAAGCAAAGCTACAGCAGCAAGGGTTTGGCAATGTCAGCGTGGCGGTGAATGTGTCTGTGCCCCAGTTCAAAGTGCCAAATTACGCAAAGCAGGTAAAAGAAACCATCACCTCCTATGGCGTAGAGCCACAACACATTGAGCTTGAGGTCACAGAAAGCGTGGTGATGGATGAGGTGAATGCGGTGGTTAGTACCCTAGAGGAACTTCAGGCATTTGGCGTTGAAGTAGCAATCGATGACTTTGGTACTGGTTTTTCATCGCTGAGTTACTTGCAAAAGCTCCCCTTGGCACGATTAAAAATAGAACGCGCCTTTATTAAAGATATTCCTGAGACAGATACCGGCGCCATTGCCGATCTGGTTATTTCGTTAGGCCGTCATCTGGGTTTAAAAACCATTGCCGAAGGCGTGGAGACCGAAGAACAAATGGCGGTGTTACAAAAGCTTGGTTGTGATGAGGTGCAAGGCTTCTTACTCGCCAAGCCCATGCCTGAGCAAGACTTTATGGCGTTTTTAAAAAAGTGTTAGGCCGCAAATAAAAATGGCCACACCCAGCGGTGTGACCATGACTTTTAAGCGCTAGTGAAAATTTAAACTCCGCTGCAAACCCCTGGTGCGCATAGCGTGGAGTTTGACGCGAATAATTTGCACCATAAATAGGCTTTAGGCTTTGTTTCTAGCATCCGCTAGGCCTGCACGCCATTAGTGGATCGCTTCACCTTGTAAAATCCAGTCAGCGGCTGGAAGGCCTTTCAGGTGATAGTCAAAATACTCTTTCATTCTAATGGAATAATCGAGTTGATTAGGCACTTGCTTTAAGTGGTGCGGCTCACCTTCATACTGCAGCATAATCGCGTCTTTGCCATGTCTTCTTAGCGCCAGATAATACTGAATGCCTTCTTGCCATGGCACGGCGCCATCTTCATCGCCAAACATGATCAAGATGGGCGTATTAACCTTATCTGCGAAAAACACTGGTGAATTCTCAATATAAAGCTCGGGTGCTTCGGTGAGTGATTTACCAATGCGGCTTTGACCGGTTTCATATTGGAACTGCCGAGCAAGCCCTGACTTTAAACGAATGCCGCTGTATGCCGAGGTCATATTAGAAACAGGGGCACCTGAGACAACCGCTTTAAACATGTCGGTTTGAGTGATCATAAAGGCGCTTTGGTAACCTGCCCACGAGTGGCCTTGCAAACCAATTTTATCTGGGTGTGCGACGCCGCTATCAATGAGCGCTTGGGCAGCATTTATCATCGTTTGTGTCGATGAGGGACCCGGGCGACCAATTTCAAAGCGGATGTCGGGTAAGAAAATGGCATAGCCATTAGAGGTGAACATCGGCAAGTTAGGTCTATGGTTGAGCTCCATTTTAGGGAAGTCATACATGCGTTGACTCATGTAGCGGTAGAAATAGATCACCACTGGCACTTTGTCACCTTCTTGGTAACCATCGGGCTTAATTAACACCCCTTGTAGGTCTTCCCCATCAAACCCTTTATATTGCACTAACTCAGGTTTTCCCCCCCAAGCAAAGGTCGATTGTTGTGGGTTGAGGTTGGTGATCTTGGTAGCATTGCTAAAGCTGCCGTCACTGATCCAGTAATCGGGGAATTGATGGTAAGTTTGCTTAGTGAATAGGTAAGTGTCTGACTCTTTGGCTTTCGTCACTATGGTGAATTTGGCCTCACCTGTGAGTCGGCTTTCTAGTTTACCAGTAGCTAAGGATAGGGTGGCCACATGGGTTTGCTTATTGTTTAGGTTATGACCATGGAGCACTAAGGTATCTGATTTATTAAAGCCTAGCTGCTCGTTATCTTGGTAACCTAGACGATATTGTGTTTGGGTCTTATAGCCGTCGGTTAAACGTGTTGCTTGGTGAGTTTGGGTATCGAACGCCCAAATGTCGTATTTGCTATAAGCATACAAAACGCTGCCATCCGTTTGCCAACCGGCAAAGCCATAACCACTATTTGGCTCTGGGCGGTCGTGTTTATCATCGGCAAAAATAGCCGTTTTAACCGCTTGGCTGACGGCGGTCAGTTTTTGGTTAGGTAATGACTTAAGCCATACTTGGCCGTTTTTGAAAAACGCCGCGTGTTGCCCGCTAGGTGACAGCGTTGGGCGGTTAGGGCTGGCTTTAACGATCAGCTGACGTTCACCGGTTTGCACATTGGTAGCGTAATAATCACGATAAAAGCCTTTGTATAGTATTTGCTCTAAGTAAGGCTGGTCGTTGCTACCAAGCAGGTAATCAGCATTTTTGTTGAACGCAACATAGGGCATGGTGGGGCTTTCTAACTGCACCACTTGCTGACCTTCGAGGTGATAAACGGCTTGAAAGTGCTGGTCGCGGCGGCTTTGCTGCCACGTTTTGGCTTCTCGCGGTTTAATTTCTGGGTCTTGGTTATGCCAAACCTTTAAGCCCTTTTGGTCGCGTATGGTGTCATAGTCATACAAGGATGCGCGATCTTGATACTTGAGTTCAGGTTGTTTAGCGTCTAGGACTGGGCGGTTTTCGAAAAACAGTCTGGTGCCATCATCCGACCAACTTAACTTAGCGGTTTTACCGCTAAACCACTGAGGAGGGTTTTCGATATTACGCAGCTGGTTGGATTTCGGGGCCCATAATGTCAGTTGATAATCGCGACGGCGCTTATCCTCATTGACATAATTGCCTAAATAGAAGGCGACGTGTTCACCGCTGGGTTGCCAAGCTATATCAGCCAAGGTTACCCCAGGCTCTTCAATTAGGTTTGCTTGGCTGCCATTGGTTAAATCCATGTAGACCACGCGGTTTTGGCTGCCATCATGGCTGTGCTGGGCGAGCAAGATGGCTTGACTGTTTGGAGCCAGTTGATAACTGGCAACATCCGCGATGGTTTGGCGGGTGTTGGTGGCTAAATTCACCACTACCAGTGGCAATGCCGTGTCTCCTTTATCGGCAGAAATTGCCGCGTTTTCAGAGGTTTCTTCTGCGGGCTCAGAGGCTTTATCTTCACGGTAAACTAACCAGTTGCCATCATCAGAAAGCTGGTAGTCTTTGACGGCTGTAAAGGTCTGTTGCTTCTCTGTATTGGCGTTGACTAAAACGAGATCGTTTTTAAGTGCTTTTTTGTCTTTTTTGCTTGCCGTTTCTTGCGCCAGTAAGGTCGGCTGTTGGGTAAATGCCACCCACTGACCGCTTTTATTAATGGTGGGCTTGGTACCACGAGGAACTGTTGCAATGCGTTGTTTGGTAATGAGATTGTAAACATGTCCTTCACTGTTACCGCGATAAGGCTTGGCGCTAAAGCTAAGTAGTTCACCTTGCTCTGATACTTGGGTACCATGAGGGTAGCGAAAATCGAATACATCTTTAAATTCTAAACTTGGCTTAGCTGCATAGCTTGCTGTGCTCAGTAAGGCGGCACTGAGCAGTGATAATTTGAGTGTCATAGTAAAAGCATCTTAGTCATTGTTTATTGCGTTTTTATCACTTTTAGTGATGAAACTAAAATGCTCTGCGATACGTGGGGGGATTAAGCGGTGAATTTTGTATGCTGGGGGCAAGTGCAAGCATAGTGAGTTAGTGCGATGTCCTGCTCAGGGGGGGGACAAAATAGCAGCTAAACTGCAAAGTATTTGTTGCTGCAGGGAGAGGGCCGCAAATAATCGCGGCTAACTTGTATCGCTATAGCCAGATTTTTTCTAGTTCAACCCACTGTTTATCAAATTGTGCCGTTGGTCTTGCTTTAAAGTCACTTCTGACAAATTGATTCATTTTGCCTTCGACAAAAGCCAGAAATAAATTAGCTAAAATACCTTCTTCGCTACTGAACGCTTTGCCTTCGCGTAGCTTGCGCTCTCTAAGCACTTGCTTAAACTGGGTTTCTAACTTTTCAAATAGGCTTTGCACGCGTTCGCGCAGACGTTCTTGCTCACCTTGTAGGGCGTCACCAGTCAAAATTCGAGTGATCCCTGGGTTCTTCTCTGCAAAGGCCAACAGCAGGGTTAAAATGTTGTAGATGCGAGTACGAGTTTCTTTTTCGTTTTCTAAAATTAAATTAATTCGCGATAGCAGGGTATCTTCAATAAACTCAATCAGCCCTTCAAACATCCGTGCTTTGCTGGGAAAGTGGCGATATAAGGCGGCTTCAGAAACACCTACCTCGGATGCTAGTTTTGCCGTAGTAATACGTTGCCCGGGACTGGTTTCTAACATTTGTGCGAGAGACTGGAGAATTTGCTCTTTGCGATTACTGCGTTTGGTCGCTGGCATGAAATTTCCCTTATTTGTTCTAGTTGTTATGTTTATTATCAATGCAATGAAGCGTAAACCCCGATCAGCTCACACTACCGGGGTATCATGTTAATGTTTTATTCAGTTTCTTTCCAGTCTTATTACATGAAGGTTATTTTATCTTTTTTGCAATGGCTTGCATGACAGTGAGTGCTAACTCTTTTTTACTAGTGTGGGGAAGTTCTTGTCGTTCTTTAGTCCAGTAAAGCGTCAATGTATTGTTATCAGAGTTAAAGCCACCTTCTTGTTGAGAAACATCGTTGGCACAGATCATATCTAAGCCTTTATTGGCCAATTTGCCTTTGGCATAGGTTTCAACATTTTGGGTTTCCGCAGCAAATCCTACGGTGTAAGGGCGCGAGTCTCCTAGCGCGGCAACACTGGCAATAATGTCAGGGTTTTTTACCAGCGTTAGGGTCATCTCATCGCCTTGCTTCTTGATTTTTTGCTCGGCGACGTTGGCCGCGCGATAGTCAGCAACCGCGGCACAGCCAATAAAGACATCGGATTGTGGCGCATACTCTAAAGCGGCTTGCTGCATTTGCTCGGCACTTTGCACATCAACACGATTCACTCCCATTGGGGTTGAGAGCGCAACCGGGCCGGAAATCAAGTTGACTTTAGCGCCTAGAGCAATTGCCGCCTGAGCTAGGCTGTAGCCCATCTTACCTGAGCTATGATTGGTAATAAATCGCACTGGGTCGAGAGCTTCTCGCGTGGGACCTGCGGTAATGGTGACGGTTTTACCGGCTAGGGTTTGCGGCACCGCAGTCAGTGCGCTTAAACATAGCTCTACCAGTTCATGGGGTTCTAGCATACGACCAGCACCGACATCACCACAGGCTTGCTCGCCTTTGCCTGGCCCCCAAATAGCCACGCCACGTTGGGCTAAAGTCGCTATATTTGCTTGAGTCGCGCCATGGCGATACATTTGCTGGTTCATTGCCGGTGCTACAGCAACGGGAGCCGGTGTTGCTAACAACAAGGTGGTGAGTAAGTCATCAGCAATTCCCATGGCCATTTTAGCGAGAATATTCGCGGTGGCCGGTGCCACCAGAACTAAATCGGCCCACTTGGCAAACTCAATATGCCCCATCGACGCTTCGGCTTGGGGGTCGAGCAGAGAGTCTGACACCATCTCTCCCGATACGGCTTGCATGGTCAGTGGCGTGATAAAATGTTGCGCTGACTCGGTCATGACGACTTTAACGTCAATCTGATGGTCTTTAAGGCGGCGAACGAGCTCGGCACATTTATAGGCTGCAATGCCACCGCTCAGCCCCAATAGTAGGCGTTTATTTCTTTGCATGCTGATGTTGCACTTTAATAACCAGTAATAGCGCTAAGATAGCACAGACTCGACTGGCTTTTGAATTATCTCAGCCACTGACTACACTTCAACAGTGATGGAGATAATTTTAACAAGGAATAATGTTATGCAAATATCCGCACTGCCCAAAGCTACGCGTCCCCGTGAAAAACTACTTGCCCAAGGCGCTGAAGCGCTCAGTGACGCCGAACTGCTGGCGATCTTTTTGCGCACCGGAATAAAAGGATTAAATGCCATTGAATTGGCTGAGTCGTTGTTGCAGCAACAGCAGTCGCTGCAGCGCTTGTTTGATGCCCCGCTGCAGGAGTTTGCCATGCTGAAAGGGCTCGGGGTGGCAAAATACACTCAGCTACAAGCGGTGTTGGAGCTAAGCCGCCGTTATTTAAAAGAGCAATGTGTCCGTGAGACCGTATTTCAAAACCCCAGTGCCGTCAGAGCGTATTTGACCGCGAGGCTAAAGGGTTTGAGCCATGAGGTGTTTATGGTGCTCTATCTTGATAACCAAAATCGCTTAATCAAAGATGATATTTTATTTCATGGCACCATTAATGCGGCGTCGGTGTATCCTCGGGAAGTGGTTAAGGCGGCACTAAAAGAGCATGCCGCGTCGCTTATTTTTGCGCACAACCATCCTTCGGGGGTTGCTGAGCCCAGTGAAGCCGATAAGTTAATTACGAAAAAACTTTGCCAAGGATTAGCGTTGGTGGATATAAATGTCTTAGATCATTTAATTATTGCTGGCTGTGATTGTATTTCGTTTGCCGAACGTGGCCTAATTTAACTGTGTTGCTGGAAATTTGTGCGATAAATCAGGACGTTTGGCTATATTTTGCAAATTAGTTCAATTTAAATGCAGTTTTTACTTTCCTCGAGGGCTTCGGATCATTATAATTGGCCGCTATCAAATTTACCCATGAGCTGATTTCAGTAGGATCAGAACCTTGATCTCTGCCTGTAGATACTGTATAAAGAGCGCCCTTTGATTTTACCTGGGGCACGCAGTTAAGGCCTTAAGGGAAAATTAAGCTCGAGCGAAGTTATTGGAGATACATAGACATGTCTAAAGTCTGTCAAGTTACAGGTAAGCGCCCAGTGGTTGGTAACCACCGTTCGCACGCGCGCAACGCTACTAAGCGTCGTTTCCTACCTAACCTACAAACTCACCGTTTTTGGGTTGAAAGCGAAAAGCGTTTCGTTTCACTACGCACTACTACTAAAGGTATGCGTATTATCGATAAAAAAGGCATCGACGCGGTACTAGCTGATATCCGTGCTCGCGGCGAAAAAGTGTAAGGAGCTTAAATCATGCGTGATAAGATCCGTTTAGTTTCTACTGCTGGTACTGGTTATTTCTACACTACCGACAAGAACAAGCGTAACATGCCTGAAAAAATGGAGATCAAAAAGTACGACCCTAAGGCTCGTAAACACGTGATCTTCAAAGAAGCAAAAATCAAGTAATTTTGCTTTTACAGAATACTAAAAACCCAGCTTAGGCTGGGTTTTTTGTTATTAGCAGCAACAGCAGCGAGTTTTCATAATCGCCTAGATTATTGTCTTGGTTTTTTAATGATATCAAATGACCACAATGACTAGAGTGTTTGCTGTTATGGCTAACTTCACTCCTAGTACCACCTTTGTGGACCACATAAGGGATAAGTTTAGGGGTCATAAGCTCTTCCGTTGTACCTAGCTTGATAAAGCTTCTCTAATATTCGTACCCAGTTCAGTCCAACTCTCAATCACTACCGTTAAATTGTGTAGTACCTTAACTTGATTATTGCTATGTTGCTGAGTGTCACGGCTTGCTACAGTAGCAAAATACAGCAAATGACAGAGGCTCCAGTCTGGTTAATGGTGATTCATTAACTAATATAGTGCTTTTGCTATCAAACTTAGTGATCTAATTATTTTTGTATGGCTTTTATGCTGTGTAAGTTTATTTATTATACTTACTTGGTAAGGAACCTCTAACAATCACTTCTCATGAAGCTATGGTGCTTTTCTATTGTATATTTAAGGCACACTAAAACCATTTTATAGGGACTATAACAATGAAAAATAACAATAAGACAATCACTGCTATTAGCCTTTGCGCTTTCGTTTTTCTCAGTGCTTGCAATGGCGGTAATGAACAACGTCGTGAAAATGAAAAAGTTAACGATACAGATCAGATTATTGCTGGCATGCAACAGTTTGCTTTGAATGATCGATCTTATTATATCGCCGCATCGCAGGCTGAGCCTGATAATAAAGCCTATAAGTTACTACTGGCGTTTCATGGTTCAGGTGGTACTGGCTACGGCATGGCTCGGATGACCCAGCTACATGAGCAAAATGATGACTACTTAGTGGTCTACCCCAATTCAAAATATGAAGAGTGGAACGAGGGTTGTGGTTGCAATAAGGCCCACCGTCTTGGTGTTGATGATCTGGGGTTTGTGGATGACTTAATCCTGAAGCTGAAAAGTCAATACGACATTATTGACGGTGAAATATATGCCACAGGCTTTTCTCAAGGTGGGCTATTTGTACAGAATTTGCTTTGTAACCGTTCAGACGTTTTCCAAGGCATAGTGACAGTGGCAGCCCCAATGTCTTTTCAGCTAGGATCGGCTTGTAATCTTACTACACCAACCAACTACCGCATAATGCATGGTATGAAAGACGATGTATTGCCGTATTATGGTATAAATAGCGGAAATTTTGCTTTGTTGTCATCGCCACAAGCAATCGATGTTGTGGCTAAGCTGAATACCCAGCAACCCCAATACACTGAAGAAGCTATCAGGGAAGGTGTGACGCTACGATATTATCCAAGTGATGCGGTTAAAACTGAGCTTATCAGTGTTGCACAAGCATCTCATACTTGGAATTTAACTCCAGTTAAAACCACGCAGTCAATTTTGGCGTTTTTTGAATCTAGCAGTGGTCAGCCATTACCTGCGGGCTCAGATCTTTATGAATTAAGTGGCCATTACTATCATGTGAGGCAAACTATGAAGCAGCCTGATAAGCCAACCGTAGTGATGCTATCAGGTGCTAATAGGCACTTTTATGGTGATAGTGCTTGGTTTGCCTTATTGCAGCCTTACTTAGAAACAAAATTTAATGTCGTAGTCATAGACCGGTTAGGGCAAGGGCTTAGCAGTAAAGCTGCGACGCCGTCCATGGCACAATTTGCGGCCGACTTACCAACATTATTTAAAAAATTAGGGCTCAATGACGTGCATTTATTGAGCTTTGCTAATAATAACTCGGTTCCGCTTATAGCAATGCAGCGCTCAAGTGAATTTAAGCAGCAAGTTGCTAGTTTGTTATGGCTAAATCCTGATAGCTTATTGCCTTATCCTAATGCGCCTCACCCAGCCCTCCCTGCTGATTTATACCGTAACCACGCTCAAGAATTGGTCGACCATGTCACCGCTGACAATTGGCAGGAGAAAATGGTTGGCAAAACTGCCGCGGAAAAAGCCCATGTTGAGGCGCTAATGGCCAACAATGATTATGCGCAATACATGGATTGGGACTACTTCAATTTGATCATGCAAACCCGCCACAACATTGCTGCCCAGCTCACTCGAGTCCATGAGGTGATGAACTATCATGATGATTTAGAGTTAATCAAAGATTGGCAGCCTGATGGCAGTATCCCAATCAGTATTATCGATAGTGACTTTGAAAGTGAAGATATTGCCCAGGCAGACGATGAAGCAGTTAAAGCGAAGTTACTAAAGTGGCAAAGCGAAGGCCGAAAATGGTCACAGGAGGTGGCGGCTGCAAGTGGTGGTCAGTATATATCACTGAGCTCCACCGAGCACCTTATCCCATTTACCCATCCAGAGGTGATCGAACAGGCACTGCTTGAACTATCACAATAGTCAAACCATTCCTACTAGGTGATATGCCCATCACCGTTCACCTAAGCCAGCCAAACGTGCTGGCTTTTTCTGTTACTTTACCCGTTGCTATAAGGTCTTTTTATGTCTTGTGGTTATAAAGCAAAGCGGGATTTTGCCAACACTTTTCGGTTACTGTATGGTGATGACCAAATTGCATAGGACAAAATAAAGCTGCATAACCTTTTACTACTTTGGCGTTAATTAAGTGGTCTAGCTTTAGGTAAGACAAGTTTAGCGCAGCGAGCATCAGATGAAATCCTTCAAATTACCCAAGTCATAAGCCGAATGGTATCAATGCTACGACTAAAATTTGGACTCTGATATACAAGGTGCAGTGAAGCTGATTGCGGTCAGTTGCAGTCGTCTGCAATGCAACCCAAGGAAAATTTATCAAATATTTTCTTTACCTCAACCTATGTTGAGGTAATAACCTGAAGTCAGGATCAACAAAAGGAATATTATGATGACACTGCAAAACTATATCGAGTCGTTACAATTAACCCACACCGTCCCTTCAGCTGAGCAGTTACACGAATTTCAGGAAAAGCACCTGGCACAGTATAGTTTTTCCAGTATAAATGCGTTGAAAGCGGAAATTTTGCCTTTAGATGAAGCCGCACTGTTAGAACGCGTGGTGCTAAAACAGCAAGGTGGCTACTGCTTTGAACTCAATAAACTAGCTTATTTAGCGTTACATCAGCTTGGCTATGAAGTTACGCCGTTATTAGCAAGGGTACTGCTAAATGGCCGTGAAGATAATGGTAGAACCCACCGACTAACCTTGGTCCATTTAGCAGGCGAGAGTTATTTGTGTGATGTCGGGTTTGGTTCGAAGTCGCCACAACGGCCATTGCCAGTATCAAAGTCAGGGGTCGTCGAAGCTGGGCACTACCGTTATAAAATAACCCGTGATAATCATTCTCTCAGGATTGATGTATTGCATCCCGAAAGCGTCAGTTTATATAGTGCAGAGTTGAGCCAAGTGAACGAAATGGATTGTGATATTGCGCATTTTTATAGTCACCAGCATCCAGAGTCCAACTTCGTTAAGAATCTGATTTTGTCACGTGTGGCTAATGGTAAACGATATACTATCCGAAATTTGCAGTTTAGTGAGTTAGATGAGCGCAGTCAGTTACGCTCACAAACCATAATTACTTCGCCGCAGCAGTTATTGGAGCTGATCCGTAATACCTTTTTAATTAACCTATCAACGGCGCAAGCAGAGCACCTCTTTTCTCGAGCTCGGGCAAATGCATGCTAACACACGCTAATCATTATTACACAGAGGGTTATCTAGGGCGTGAGTTTAAAGGGTTAAACCGTCGCGCCCTGCATTCAGCTTAGTGGTTTAGACTGACTAGTAACTTTTTTAGTAATTGCGCAAGTTGGTCTTTTTCTTCGTCGCTGAATGGCGAAAGTAATTCATGACCCTTTTGCACGTGAGCTGCCACGACTTCATCAATGAGCTCTAACCCCTCAGCTGATAACGAAACCATTACGCCACGGCGATCGTTAGGATCTGGGCTACGTTTTACTAGGCCTTTATTTTCTAGCTTATCAATCCGGTTGGTCATAGAACCAGAGGTGAGCATTAAGCTTTGTAATAACTGATTGGGGGTTAGCGTATACGGTTTACCCGAGCGACGTAGGGTTGCTAACACGTCAAATTCACCACCATTGAGTCCAAACTGGGTAAAAACTTTATGAAGTTCTTTACTAAATAGGGCATCAGTACGCACTAACCGTCCCATTACTGCCATGGGTGAGGGATCAAGATCCGGCCTTTCCTGGTGCCACTGCGCTATTACGGTATCTACCAAATCATTTTTCTGCATAACAACTACTTCTTTATTGATTCGTTCAACCTAAGATACTCGAAAAAAAACTCTAAAGCAAGAATCATTGAATCAACTATCTTTATATAAAGATGGTTGACATTGAGATTGTTTAGGTTATCTTTTTGTAAAGCTTGTTGCATTTAATTTACCTACTAGTCTCATAACCAGCTAGTTATTGGTATTCGAGTATTTCAACAAGTGAGCACAGAGAATTAGGAATTTTGATTTAATAACAAGATATTACAGGAGCAGGAAGATGAACTTACGGAACCCAATGAATGCACTAGAGCAGTCAATTGTGGAAAAACCAGGGAGCAAGGGAACTGAGATCGACACCCTCATTGACCTATTACAATATCAGGTATCAGCTCAGCCCAACGCTCAAGCCATTGTTGGTATGCACGGCAGTATGACGTTTAAGCAGCTAGCACAACAAGCCCAACAGATTGCGGCTGCTTTAAAACGAGCGGGGGCTAAGCCAGATGAATATATTGGTTTATTTGTCGACCCATCTTCAGAATTAATCACGGGTGTGTGGGGAGCTTTATACGGTGGTTGTGGTTATTTGCCCCTGTCTCCTGAATATCCAGAAAAGCGCATTCAGTATATGATTAAGGACTCAAATACACGCTTTATCCTAACCCAAGAACACCTTAAAGCTAAGTTGCTCAAGATGGTTGATGCAGATGTTACGGTGATGAGTTTTGCTGATCTGGTATTGCGTGAACCTTATCAAGCGCAAGCAAGTGCAAAGAATCTTGCTTACATGATTTACACTTCGGGCAGTACCGGGGCACCGAAAGGGGTGATGATTGAGCATCGCAGTGTGGTAAATCAGCTGCTCTGGTTGGGTCGAGAGTATGAGTTTGATTGCAATACACGCATTGTGCAAAAAACACCATTTAGTTTTGATGCGGCACAATGGGAGATCCTCGCCAATGCCATGGGCGCTTGTGTAGTAACGTGTGATGTCGGCATGTATCGTGATCCACTGGCGCTGATAGACACTATGATTGAATATGAAGTAAGTGTCTTACAGTGTGTTCCTACCTTATTGCAAGCATTACTCGATGCTCCAGGTATTCAGCTATGTAGTGCATTAAAGCGAGTGTTTAGTGGCGGGGAAACGCTCACTAAACAACTTGCAAAGCAGTTTTTCACAGAGTTACCTGATAAGCAGCTGACTAACCTGTATGGTCCCACTGAGTGTACGATTAACTCCTCCGCGGTGGATGTGACGAGTAGAATGTTGGCACAAGATAGCGAAGCAATCACCATTGGTAAGCCGGTTGAAAATACACGTTATTACGTTTTAGATGAACAACTAAAGCCGGTTGCGCAAGGGCAGTCTGGAGAGTTATTTATCAGTGGGGTGCAAGTTGCACGTGGTTACTATAACCGCGAACAAACCACTAAAGAGCGCTTTATTAGCAACCCGTTATCAGATGACCCCGAACATAGCGTACTGTACCGTAGCGGTGATCTAGTGAAATCGGATATTGATGGCAACATACACTTTCTTGGTCGTGCTGATAACCAGGTTAAGCTGCGGGGTTACCGGGTTGAGCTGGATGAAATTAAGCTTGCTATAGAAAAGCATGATTGGGTTAAAAATGCCGCCGTGGTGATAAAAAACGATCAACGCACTGGCTTTGAAAATCTCATTGCCTGTATTGAACTCAATAAACGAGAAGCCGCGGTGATGGATCAAGGTAACCACGGCGAACACCATCAATCAAAGAAGAGTAAACTCCAAGTCAAAGCACAATTATCCAATGCCGGTTTTCGCGCACCACAGGCGCTGCAGTCTAGCCCGGTTATCGATTTACCAAATAAAAAGCCCAGTTTGGGGCAGCAGCGTACGGTTTTTGCGCGCAAAACCTACCGCTTTTTTGAGGGGGGAGAGCTCACAGAACAAGATATTGTGGCCTTGTTAACAGCAGCCAAGGCAGGCAGTTCAGCGCAACCACTAGAAAACTTTACTTATGGTCAGTTTGGTCAATTGCTGCGTTACTTCGGTCAGTTCAAAAGCGAGCAAAGACTGCTGCCGAAGTATGGTTATGCTTCACCAGGCGCTTTATATGCGACACAGTTATTCGTAGAAATTCATCAATTATTCGATCTTGAAGCGGGGATTTATTACTACCATCCAGAGCATCACGCTCTGTACCTAGTTCAGCCATTAGCTGAGCGAGCCGCGGCGAATTTTCAGGTGCATTTTGTCGGCAAGCAACAAGCCATTGAGCCGGTGTATAAAAATAATATTCTGGAAGTGTTAGAAATGGAAATGGGGCATATGCTGGGGCTATTTGACCACGTATTACCTCAATTCGGATTAGCGCTCGGTGCAGGGCAATATCAAGCTGAACTACAACAATCTCTCACCTTGAATGACGATGATCAATACCTGGGTTCTTTTGAAGTCACCAGTGGCCATAATGCTGTGCCACTTACCAGTGTCGAAACCATAGTCCAGGTACATAAGGTTGCTGGGCTATCACGAGGGCAGTACCGTTTTCGCGAAGGTCAATTGCAGCCTTTTTCTGAGCAGGTAATCGATAAGAAAAGCGTGATTGCTATTAATCAGCAGGTATACGAGCGTGCGAGTTTCGGTATCTCGTTACTAAACCACAGTGATCAGAGCTGGCGCCATTATGTTGACCTTGGTCGCCGCTTGCAGCAGCTACAAATGAACTCACTGAATATTGGGCTGATGTCCTCAGGCTATAGCTCAAAAAGTGGTAATGATTTACCTTCGGCGGAGCGTATGCGCGGTATTTTGGCTGAGCAAGGAAGCGCCATGAAGCCATTTTACTTTTGTGTTGGTGGTAAGGTTTCCGATGAGCAAATGCAAAGTGAGGGAATGAAAGAAGATTCGATCCATATGCGTGGACCGGTTGAAGTTCTCAAAGATGACTTACAAAGCCGGCTACCCACATACATGGTGCCAAATCAGATCGTTGCCTTTGATGCTTTTCCTCAAACGGCAAATGGTAAAGTCGATTATATTGCCTTAAAAACATCCGACAAACTCGCTCAGTTAGGCAGCAATGTGCCCTATATTGAGCCGCGAACGGCCCTTGAGGAACAACTGGCCGAAATCTGGAAACAAGCGCTTAAGTGGGACAAGGTGTCTGTGAAAGATAACTTTTTTGAAGGCGGAGGCAACTCACTGACCGCGGTGACTATGCTCAACCATATCAATAAAGCCTTGAACCTTGCGCTACCCATGCAAACCTTATTTCAAGCCCCAACGGTGGAAGACCTCGCGGCGCATATTCAACAATGTGATCGCGATTCTGGAACACGTTTAATTACACTGAATGACAGTGCTGAGTCAGCTAAAATATTCTGTTGGCCTGGATTAGGCGGATACCCTATGAGTCTCAAGTCTTTAGCTGAAAAGTCAGCGGAGCAGGGTCAATTCATTGGTGTTCAAGCTCATGGAATTAATGCCAATGAAGTCCCTTATCAAACCATTAGTGAAATGGCTCGAGCAGACATTAAGCTACTCAAAGAAGTACAACCCGAAGGTCCATACACGCTGTGGGGATACTCCTTTGGTGCTCGAGTGGCGTTTGAAGTGGCCCACCAGTTAGAGTCCGCAGGCGATACTGTGGAGAGTTTATATCTGATTGCACCGGGCTCTCCGGAGTTGCCGCAATTTAATAGCCGCGCACGCGTGCCATGTTTTAGCTCACCGGCATTTGTCACTATTTTATTTTCGGTGTTCTTTCAGCGGATCCGAGGCCCGGTACTGGATAAATGCTTAGCGGTAGCCAAGGACAAGGAGAGTTTTATTGACTTTGTCTGTACTAACCACCGCGCGCTGAATAAAGAAATGGTCACCTGTATTGTCGAGATTGTGATGCAGACATACGAATTCAAATACACCTTTAACGAGTTATTGGAGCGCCAAGTCAAGGCCCCTAAGGTGATATTTAAAGCCCAAGGCGACGACTATTCATTCCTAGAAAGCACCCCAGGCTACAGTGAGCGTGATACCCAAACCGTACATCTGCAAGCCGATCACTATGCGTTGTTAAAACACCCTGGGGTCGAAGAGCTTTATGCCGGTATTGTGGCACAGCAACAAGAGCAAGCGCATTTCGAAAACATCTTAACCGCTTAATCATGGAGCTATAAACACAGTAATTCCGGATGTTAAATACAGAGAGTGACTAAGTGATGTTTCCAGTGCTGTGGTGGTGATTGATTAGGTTCACAGCAGGCAGCTAAGCATTAGCACCAACTTATGTACATGTTTAACTCTATTTACCAACTTATGAAGGATAATAATGATGACAAGCTCAACCATACCGCTGCTTATAAAACCCGAAGTCAGTGAGGCATTAAAAAAAGGGAAGGCCGTAGTAGCTTTAGAATCTAACGTAATAACCCATGGTTTAGACTATCCCGAAAACCGCGATACAGCACTGCGAGTGGAAGCGGCGGTTCGCGAGTCTGGTGCTATTCCTGCGACCATCGGGATTGCAGATGGCAAATTCTTAATTGGCATGGATCGGCAAGAAATTGAAATGTTTGCAACCACTGAAAATATTCCCAAGGTCAGCACCAGAGACTTGCCTGTGGTATTAGCACAAAAGCAGCTAGGGGCAACAACCGTGGCATCCTCTTTAGTCGCTGCAGAGATGGCTGGGATAGACTTTTTCTCCTCCGCTGGAATTGGTGGCGTTCACCGAAGAGCACAACAAAGTATGGATATTTCCTCTGACTTAATCCAGTTCACGCATTCAAAAGTCGCAGTGGTGTGTGCTGGGGCAAAAAATATATTGGATCTTGGTCTGACCCTAGAGTATCTCGAAACCCATAATGTGCCTGTGATCTCTTATCAGTATGATGACTTTCCTGCTTTTTATTGTCGCTCAAGTGGGTTCAAGGCCCCGCAACGAGTCGATGATGCCAGTGTCATGGCCGATATTATTGCCACTCAGTGGCAGCTGGATAATAGTCGTAGCCTAGTGATCACCACACCCACGCGTGAAGAAGATGCGATAGCAAGTGAGGAAGTGAATGAAGCGATTAATGGCGCCATTTTGGCGGCTCAAGCTCAAGGAGTCGCAGGAAATGCGGTGACTAAATATATTATGAAAGCCATTGATAAAGTGACCCAAGGCCGCAGTGCTGCAGCCAATGCTGCGGTGTTAGTTAACACTGCTCGGGTCGCGGGATACTTAGCCGTTGCTTATGCTACTAAAGTGCGCAGCCTAGAGCAGCCGGCTGGAAAAGAAAAAGAATTCGTTGTTTGACAAAATTTTTTTATAATATATCTTTACATAAAGATACTTCATATAGAGTGTCTTTATGTTTTATCGATGCAGTGAAGCGCCACTGCATCGTCACAAGATGAAGGAGCAGAACATGAAATTATTACCTTGGATTGTAACGGTGGTGATAGTCACCACATTGGCTGCTGGGAGTTATGCCCTAAAAGGCAGCATCATTGCAGCGCGGGCACAGTCGTCATCGGAGCAAGCGGCTACCGTTGAGGCGATGCGGGTTAAGACCGAGGCCCATCAACCTTATATTGAAATCAGTGGTGTGCTCAAAGCACCGCAGACGCTTACTTTAGTCAATGAAGTACCCGGAAAGATCACTAAAGTGCATTTTGCTTCAGGTGACTTGGTTGAAGCGGGTTCTGTGCTAGTAGAGATCAATCATACCGAGGAGCTAGCCCAGCTTAAATCGGCAAAAGCACGGGTTAAGCAACAGCACAATACTGTGGCTAGGTTTAAGCGATTAAATAAGCTTGGCAAGCTTAGTGAGCAGCAACTTGAAGAGGCCGTCACCTTGCTATCTCAGTATCGAGCCGATGTTGACTTATTGCAGGCAAAAATTAACAAAAAAGTGATCACAGCCCCATTTACGGCCTATGTCGGGATCCATGATTTGCAGGTGGGGCAGTATTTGGCTGCGAATACCGAGCTGACACAAATGGTCGGATTACAACAACACATGTGGGTGGACTTTTCGGTGCCGCAAACCTATGAAGAGCTTGCTATTAACACCCCGATCCGAGTGTCTTTGATAGGCAATGACAATAGCGAACAGTTAGCCTACATAAACTCAGTAGAACCTGAAGTTTCTGCTAATACTCGCCAGCTAAAGTACCGCGCACGGATTGCACGAAATGAGGAGCTGTATGCCAATCAGTTGGTCAAAGTCCGTTTGCCAATAGGCGATGTGCAGCAGGTAATATCGGTGCCTGCAATGGCGATTATAAAAGATCAATTGGGTAACTATGTCTACCTGTTGCAAGAAGATGAACAAGGCGTTTTACGGGCGCAACGTCAACAGGTGGAGCTTGGTGAACGCATCGCAGACCGAGTGATGATCGTCAAGGGTTTGCAGGGTAACCCCATGATTGCCAGCTCCGGTGCGTTTAAATTAAGAAATGGCTTGAAAACCTTTATTGCGCAACCGCAACAAGAGTCGGTGGCCATGGAAGAAACTCAGCAGCGCGGGGTGTCATTATGAACAGCCAGCACCACCTTATGGATAAATTTGTGACTAAGCCCGTATTAGCGATCGTGTTATCTGCCATTATCTGTATTGCAGGGCTATGGTCAGCATGGCAAATAACCGTGCTACAGTTTCCTAAAATTGCGAGTTCTTCACTGGTTGTCTCCACCAACTATGTTGGGGCATCGGCTAGTACGGTTAAAGGCTTTATCACCGATCCTATTGAGCGTATTAGCGCCACGGTACCTGGGGTTGATTACGTTGAGTCGGCAACCACGTCAGGTAGCAGCAAAGTCACGGCTTACTTAAAACTCAATGAAGACAGTGCTAAGGCATTAGCGGAACTCAACGCTCGGCTAGGGCAAGTCAGTTATATGTTACCCCAGGCGGCGGAAGATCCCGTGGTGTCTGTTGAGCGTACCGACAGACCGCATGCCTTATTTTATTTGAATATTGAAAATGATGGTGTGGCGTTAAATCAACTGACTGACTACTTATCACGTCAGGTTACACCAGTGATAAATGGTATTGAGGGTGTTCAGCGTGTGGCGATTGAAGGAAGTCGAACGCCGGCACTGCGCGTCGATCTGAACTCAGCAAAGCTGGATGCCTTTGACTTGAGCGCTGATGAGGTCTATCGCGCGCTGGCAAACAACAATACCATTGCAACGTTAGGCTTTACTGAAACGTCAAAGCAACGGATCGATTTGGTCACCAATACGCAACTAAAAGATTTAAGTGAGTTTAAGCGTTTAGTGATTCGACAAGCTGACAACGAAACCATCTATTTACGCGATGTTGCCAGTGTTCGCCTGGGCTCTGAACAACCTACAGTGAGTGCCCGTTTAGATCAGCAAGATACGGTTTATATTTCGGTATGGCCACTGCCGGGGGCCAATGAGATCGCGATAGGAGATGCCCTGTATGACCTCACTGCAGAAATAAACCAAACCATGCCTGAGGGGCTGAGTATTAACTATGCCTATGATGGCACGCTTTATATGCGTGATGCCTTAAATGAAATTTTTATCACCTTAATCGAGACCATTGTGCTGGTGGGGGCGGTGGTGTTATTTATGATGGGATCGTTTAGAAGTGCTGCGGTCCCCTTGATCACTATCCCCATCTCAATTTTAGGTGCTGTGGCAGCCATGCACTTAGTGGGGTTCTCTTTGAACTTATTGACGGTGTTGGCGATTGTGTTATCGGTAGGCTTGGTGGTAGACGATGCCATTGTGGTGGTGGAAAATGTGTCTCGCTACATCCGTGAAGGAAAATCAAAGCTGCAAGCTGCATTAGAAAGTTCTCGGCATCTATTTGTGCCTATTATTTCTATGACCTTAACCTTGGCCATGGTGTACACTCCAATAGGCTTCCTTTCTGGACTAACGGGAGTGTTATTTAAAGAGTTTGCTTTTACACTCGCCATCGCTGTATGCATTTCTGGTTTCGTTGCGGTCACCTTATCTCCCATCATGAGTGCTTACGTCACCCCTGAAGGCGGTAAAGAGACCAAGTTGACTAAGCAAGTGAATAGTGGTTTTGATTGGATCCGTGAGCGCTATAAAGGTGTGCTGAGCAAAACAATGCTCTGGCGCGATCAAACCTTGTTGGCGGCGTTGCTGTTAAGTTTATTGGTTGTACCATTTTTTATGGGCTCTAAAAAAGAGTTAGCTCCGGTAGAGGATCAAAGCCAAATCTTTGTTTTGGTACAGTCGCCACCAGAATCATCACTTAACTACAACGAAGACAATATGCGTGCTGTGGTTGACAACCTGCTGGAGATCCCAGGGTCGACGCAAATGTGGCAAAACATTTTTACTAACAGTGCCTTTGGTGGGGTTGAGTTTACCAGTGCTTCGCAACGTGACTATACCACCATGTCGTTGATCCCAGAGGTGTATGGACGATTAGCACAAATTCCAGGTATTAATCCTTTGCCAATCTTACCTCCGCCGTTACCCACTGCTGGACAGTTCGATGTCGAGATGGTGGTGAAGTCGGCCGACAGCTACCAAGAGATGAAGCCTTATGCAGATAAACTCATAGGCAAAGCTTTTGCCAGTGGTCAGTTCTTATACGCAGATACGGATCTGAAAATCGATTTGCCGCAGATAGAAATCATGCTCAAGCGTGAGACGATAGCCGATCTGGGGATGGATCTTGCTCATGTTAGCCGTCAACTGGGCATTCTGTTGTCGAACAATTACGTCAATCGTTTTGATGCGCGTGGGAAAGCCTATCAAGTGATCCCCGTGGTGGATGGGTATGTCAAAGCCGATCCATCGAAACTTCTCAGTTTACAGATTAAAGCCCAAAACGGTGCCATGGTGCCCTTATCTGCCATTGCCGAGATAAATTGGACTACGGTGCCACGGCAATTGAGTAGTTTTGGACAACAAAATGCGTTTCGTATTTTTGGTGGTATAGCCCCTGGGGCGACCAAAGAGTCTGCGTTAGCCGCGTTGGAGCGTGCCGCTCAAGAGGTGCTACCGCCCGCTTACATGATTGACTACGCGGGAGAGTCAAGGGAGATCCGCAAACAAGGCAACAGCTTACTTGGGGTGATGGCGCTTTCGATGCTGATTGTCTATTTGTTGCTGAGTGTGCAATTTAACAGCTTTCGCGACCCGCTGGTTGTCTTAATTGGCAGTGTGCCACTGGCGATGATGGGAGCGCTGGCGTTATCCTATTTTGAGTTCACCACCATGAATATTTACTCACAAGTTGGCCTTATTACACTAATTGGTCTCATTGCTAAAAATGGCATCTTAATCGTGGAATTTGCCAATCATCTCCAGTTGCAGGGGATGAGCCGTACGGAGGCGGCTATTTCTGCTGCCGCGACTCGTTTGCGTCCAGTGTTGATGACCACTGCAGCAACGGTTCTTGGTCACTTTCCTTTAATGCTGGTGAGTGGCGCAGGAGCGGAGGCGCGAAACAGTATTGGTATTATTCTCGTCGCTGGGATGATGGTGGGTACATTGTTTACCTTATTTGTGCTGCCAGCCTTTTACGCCAAGCTAGCGACAAAACGCGCTAAGATTGTGAGCTCAAAAGACAATCGTGTTTTACTCCCGGAGTTAGCATAACTCGTTAAACATGTTAGTAATCTGTCTCCTTGACCAAAGAGCCTCATAGGCTCTTTTTTCGTTTCATAGCGGTCACTGCCTCAGCGCAATTCAGCAGTATATTAGCTGCTAAAACTTACCTGATCATACCTCGCACATAGCCTACAAATCACAGAACGGTTATTTCTGTTCGGTAGAGGTGACAGCAAGCCTATACAGCAAGTCAGGTCGCGCTCAATCAGCCTGTGTCTACTAAGCAAAAACACACGTGCTAGGCTCAAGCTTTCTTCATTAAGTAACAGTTGCAGTTAATAGAGTAATGGTTAGGGGAAGTGTTTGTAGCCGTATCGATAAAACACGCAAAGGGGATTAAGTGAGTCGCACGTTAATAGCAAGCGTTAGGTGCTTGCTTCGGTGTAGCCAGCAAGTGGACTGCTTGCAAACACACCAGAGTTATAATAACAGTGGGGCTTCGCGCTTGATTTATCGCCATGGTTGCGCACCAACATAATGGCCCGGCGCAGTAAAAAGGGTTAAGGAGTTGAAAATCGCTTCAAGAAGATTGCTATTTTAACCTATAGCGACCGCGGTTAGGCTATGGCAGCGTTGCTTATACTGAGCTGCAGGTAAGGTATGGAGTTCAAATTAGTGCGCTAACTTGAGCTGGTTTGGTTTCAGGAGCACTAAGGGAGAGAGGAGCTGGTGGTTGTTAATGAGCCAATAACGCCATGGTGGTTTTGGCACATTAAAAAAGGGTGACTAAGCACCCTTTTTTAATCGTAGCGCTTTGTTAAGCGGACATTTTGGCTTGTGCCAGGGTGGGGTAGTCGATATAACCTTTAGCTCCACCACCATAAAAAGTACTTTCATCCACTGGGTTAAAGCTTGCGCCGATGTGGGCGCGCTCAACTAAGTCTGGGTTGGCCACAAACAAAGCACCAAAGCCGATACCATCGCCTAAATCTTGCTGCAGTACATCCGTGGCAATGTCAGGGGTAACAGGGCCATCTTCCCAGCTATTGTGCGGATTTATAATCAGTGCGCCTGACCATAATGAACGGATCAACGCGCTGGTGCTGCGAGTGGCCGCTTCCATGATATGTAAGTAGGCCAAATCAGTAGGGAGCGCCTTGATTAATTCAGGGTACAACTCAAGAGTATCGGTTTCGGCAATATCATTGAATTGGTTGTGCGGCGAAATACGAACACCCACTTTGTCTGCACCAATGGCCTGGGCAACGGCGTTGACCACTTCAACGGTGAAGCGAATGCGGTTAGCGATACTACCGCCATATTCATCGTCACGTTGGTTGGTGTTGTTGGCTAAAAATTGATGCAACAAGAAGCCGTTTCCTGCGTGGATCTCAATACCATCAAACCCTGCCGCAATAGCAAGTTGCGCGGAGCGCACAAAGTCGGCGATGGTGTCTTGTATCTCATCATAAGTGAGTGCTCTTGGCGGCGCAAAATCTTGCAGGCCATCAGGAGTGTACGTTTGTCCTTGAGCTGTAATAGCTGATGGTGCAACCGATTGATGCGCACTTGGGTATAGGCTTGGGTGACCAATACGGCCGCAATGCATAATCTGCGCAACAATCTTGCCACCTTGTTGATGTACCGCATCGGTGACCGGCTGCCAGCTGTTTGCTTGTTGACGAGTGTGTAAGCCAGGCGAGTTCATGTAACCTTGCCCTACCTGTGAGGGCTGGATCCCTTCTGAAATAATTAATCCAGCCGAGGCTCGTTGACCATAATAGGTTGCCATCATCTCGGTGGCCAGACCTGACTCTGTGGCACGATTACGGCTCATGGGTGCCATGACAAAACGATTGTTTACCTTGATACTGCCATATTGAGTTGCGTCAAATAATGTTTTCATCACGATATCCTTTTGTATTTTAAACTTTTTGTGGAGTTTTAGTCGGGGCAATAACCGTTGGAGATTTTTTGAATAACTGTTGCTGTGAAATAGCAATGGCTAACACGATCACCAGTGCCCCTGCGATTTGACTGGCCGTGAGGACTTCACCGAGAATAAAGAAACCCAGCAAGGTGGCGGCCAATGGGCTGGCAAAAGAAATAAAAGAAACGGTTACCACGGGTAATTTCTCTATTGCTTTAAACCACAGCACATAGGCAAGTAAAGCGCCAACCAAGCTCAAATAGGTATAACCAATAATATTATTGCTGGTAAGGGTGGTCGGGAAGCCTTCTTGTATGAGTGCAATAGGTACTAAAGCAAGACCCCCAACCACCAGCTGCCAGCCGGTAAAGGTATACAGCGAGACTTCACTGGGTTTGCCCCACTTTTTGGTTAACACAATGCCAGTGGCCATGGATACTGCACCAGCTAAGCCAGCAACAATCCCTGCTGTAGGTAATACCATGTTTGGCTCAAGAACTAACAGCGCAATACCGATGGCACCCACTAAGCAAGCAACAAAGTGGCGAACTTGCAGTTTGTCATTTAATAGTAAAGCGCCCAGCAGCATAACGATGATAGGCTGGCAAGACATCACTAAAGCAGCCACCCCTCCGGGTAATAAATACGCGGCAACAAATAAGCAGTAGAAGAAGCCGCCGATGTTAAGCATTCCTAATACTGTGACTCTCAGCCACCATATTCCCCGCGGTAAGGTGTGACCCAGTACCGTCAATAAAATGCCAGCCGGCAGAGCTCGTAATACCGAAGCGACCAATGGCTTATCAGCAGGTAAAAGCTCGGTAGTAACAATATAAGTACTGCCCCATATGGTGGGGGCTATCATCGCAATGAGCAGCCAAAAGATAAGTTGTTTATTACTCATACCGCCCCCAAATCGGTTGTACCGAAGTAGCGATCACCAAAGTCACCAATCCCTGGGATCATAAAGGCATGTTCGTTTAAACATTGTTCTATAGAAGAGGTTTGGATCACCACATCGGGAAAGCGTTTGGTGACATTAGCGAGCCCTTCAGGGGAGCAAAGCAAGTTGACAAAGGTAATGTTCTCAGGCTTGACACCACTATTGCATAATACTTCTAGGGCACAAATTGCTGACCCTCCGGTAGCTAGCATAGGTTCAAATACTAAGACATGGTATTGCTCAATATGCTCTGGCAATTTTGCATAATACAATTTAGGTAATTTGCTTTCAGGATCACGCTGGATAAGAATTTTTCCGATTGGAATATTCAGGTCTATCCGACGCAGCTCGTTCTCCATGCTTTCTCCTGCACGGACTACCGATACCCCACAAATAGGCTTTGCAAACTGTTTGCCTTGATAAATGGCACCAACTGGAGTGGTAACCTGCTTATTGTTAAAGGTTAAGCGCTGTAAGCTTTGCTCTAACAGTAAACGGATAACTTGGTCAGCATAGAAGGTAAATTGGCGCTTTGACGCCGTCTTATCACGGATTTTGGTGTGTAAATATTTTAGTCGATCCGTTTGCTCCAACTCGAAAACGTTTCGAGTATCAAATTCCGAATTAGAAGCTAGATTCAATGGTATTGCAGACATAAGTGCTCTCCTTAGGCAGGTGCCCGCGGTGGGCACCGAATTGTAGGCTGGATTAGCGATTAATTTCAGCGAAAGCCTGTTGTGCTTCGCGGATGAATTTTTCGATCTTGTCTTTATCTTTTCTGCCGTTGGCACCCTCTAGCCCTGTGTGAGCATCAATGGCGGCAGGTTTAACCTTACGGATGGCATCGGCGACGTTTTCTGGGCTTAAGCCCCCAGCCATCATTAACGGCTTCGGTGAGCGACGCACTAGTTCAGCACTTACGTCCCAGTTATGTGTGAGCCCAGTTGCACCTTTTGCACCTGTTTTTGGATCAAATGTGTCGGTGATGAACATATCAACGTAGTCGGCCATTTCATCTACTAGCTGTAGCAGCTCCTCAGCATTGTCTTCTTTAACGACCAAACTTTTTAGAATATAAAGATCGGGGCGAAGTTGGCGTAACTTTTGTAGCTCTTCAACACTAATATCACCATGCAATTGCACGGCTTTTACACCCAGCTCTGAGCAAAAACCACTAACCTCTTCAGCATCAACCATATAACTTATCAGCACACCAGCCTGTGGCTCGCTTAAGTTTTTAATAATGCTCGTTGCATCGTTTTCAGAAATATCGTCTTTACCTGAAGGCAAGCGCAGTGGAAAGCCCAACCACTCGATACCGAGATCTAAAACGAGCTCTGCTTCTTCACGGTCAATGATGCCTGCGACTTGGATAATATTATTCATTTGCTTTTCTCCTGTTAATGAAATTAAGTTTTAGTAAAGAATCTTTATATAAAGGTATTTATTATTTATCTTTAAGTCAAGTATCTTTTTATAAAGTTAATTTTATTTCCTAGTGCCAGAGCAATGAAATAGTCAAAAATTTTTATTAAGTGACTGTTTTATATGTTTTTATATAAAAAGAAGCGCTAAGGAGTTTTTCCCCAATAAGTTCATGCCGGGGATAACTTAGAGCTGCCATTGGCAGTGATGAGTAAGTCTTGCAGCGAGGAGGAGAGGGCAAGAAAAAAGCGCGAGGCCTTTGCAAGCTCGCGCTTTTTAAATATTTATAAGTAACTATGAATCAATTGTTTAACGCATGGTATTCAAGTACTGCCACACGTTGCATCTGGAAGATTTCTGTAAAGCCTTTAGTTATAAGGGCTATGCGTGTTTTCCAGAAAAATAGCAGATTCATACAATTTTTCCCGAAAAAACAAATCGCCTATCGTATTTTCCAGATTTTATAGGGGGCGGCTTCACGTCCTATAAGCTGGATACATAACCATTTTTCTTGAAGTGATAGACTTTAATCTCATCACCTTGGACTTTCATTGATGATATCAAATTATGTTGTAAACAGACCAGCAGTAGTGCGTACACTTCTGGTGTATACTCGCAAGCTTTTTTGCTAAGTGACCACTCTGTGCCTATGGTCTCTTCAATCAAGACTTTGATTCGATTCTTATGATAACTAGCTTGGCCTATCAGGAGGTTCAGCTTATCATTAAGCTCTAAAGGCACATTTTTCAACAGTGATAATATTTGTTTTTCCTCCAGTTCAAAGGTTCTGCGAACTCCTATCTCATCAAGGTGTTTTTGAACGTTATGTCCATTGTCTTTTTTGATAAGCCCAGAAAGTGGTTTATCAATTAAAATGCTTTGGCTTAAAAGGTGAAACCAATACTCTTTAGGAGTGGAACTACCTAAATAAGATTTCCAGCCTAGCAAAACCTTATCTCTAAACTGTTCATCAAGTAACGGCAAAATATTTGAAAAGTCATCTGAATCAATTTCAAAGTCGTTTTCATCGATTAGTTCGGGGGATTGCTTAACTAATTGATATGCAGCATCAGTGTGCCCGTTGAGCTTAAAATTATTAAACAACTCAAGAGATGGTTTTATATGTCTAACATCAATCATTGAGATTATATGTTTTTGGCTAAGCTCAAGTAATTCATCGTTTGAAAAATGGATGTTCAAATGGTGGATGTAGTTTGCAAAGACTTTTGTACTAGCTACATGCTCCAGCAGTATACTCTTAAGCAAAGTTTTACATTCTTGACTGCAATTAGCATCTTCAGCCAACAGAATTTGTTGGCAATTTTTATCTTCTAAAACGGACACCACAATTTGTGTGTCTGGTTTTTCTTTAATTTTGAGTAGCTCCTCAATTACAGTCCAACTAATTAGTATCTTGTTGGCAGAAATTAAATCAGCCCAATACTCCGTAGGTACGGCCTCCAATGTTTTGAGTTGGAACTTGATGGGAGTTAGTGCATCAATAATTAGGTTCTGACCTAAGTCAGAACCTAATATTTCTAGAATAAACGAGTTGGGGACGTTCTCGATGTAGCCCTGTTTTACTAGTTCGACAAACTTGCTGAAATACTTGTTGGCAAAAGACTCGATGCTTTTAAACTGAGTTATCAGTTCAAATGAGACAGGGAACTCAGTTTTCCTTTCTAAATATACGCTTAATGCCGATGTGAGAGTGTCGGAAGTAAACTCAACGATGCCTGCTTCAACAACACTTTTAACCAATTCTCTGAGATGAGGAGCCTCATCAAGGCTGCTTATTAGTATACCTGCCTCTTTAAAAGAACTGATAATTCTCTGGTGGTGGTTTTGACGAGAAAGAGCTTCGAGTAAACATGCTTCTGACCCTAAGTAATTTTGTAGATAAGAAATTTCGTCATCATCTTCAGCATAACAGGTTAAATCAGACAGTAATTCGCAGCCTTCTAGAGATGATAGCTCAGATATACTACTTTTAATATCTAAAATTACTGAACCCCAAAGAACTTCTTCCCAGTTAGGAATTGTTTGCCGAAGCCTATAAAGGCGTATTGCACATGAAGGGTGGTCGATAAATTGGAATTGTTTTAATTTTTCCAGAAAAGTCCCATGACTATCAGACTTTAACAGGAATTGGAGTAGACCGTAGTTAAATGCCGCTGGTGAAGACGCGTCACCGTTGCTTAGAAATGACATGATCTCTGAATAGTTACTTGACTCATACATTGGATCAAACTCTTGTCGATCTCTTAGTGCTTGTAAAAATTCAAAGTCCCTACCTGTCAGTTTTCCTTCTAAAACGTGATTTAAATAAAGGCCATAGTGCTCATCTATAAGGCCATCCCGCAGCAACATTTTTAATACAGGCATGCCTTCTGGTACCCAATCTTCCAGAGGGTTACACTCCATTGCTTCCGACAAAGACCAGGTGATTGAGCGAGTTACTGATAGCTTACTTTTTAACTCATACATCTCTCTTATACGTTGCTTTGTTCTATCCTTGTCTTTTGAGCGAATGCTATGAAGCCTTTTCCTTAGCTCATCAGCCGAGAGGTGAGGGTCTTTAAAGTCTTTACTAAATGCAAATTGGCTGTTTGTTTTCGACCCTCTTATAAACCTTATTTGTGCCTGGTTGTGATTTAATTTTTTCGACAGCAAACTTACTAAGTCATCAATCCCAATTTCTTCGACTGAACTACCATAGATAGTCAATATTTTATCTACGTTGAGTTCTTTGCTCAGTCGTCCAAGCACTATCAAAAAATAATCTTGTTCATTATTTAGTAGTTCGTTAGCTGCATCTTGATCTTCTTGTAGCAAAGTGTCATAGCGATCGGATAACTCTTTAGCTCTTTGCTGTCGGATTCGTTCTTTGACCTGAACAGCATGGTCGATAGCACTAATATCGTTGGTGTATAGTTTGGCAAAATCGTTGCTATATAGGTTTTTATAAACGATGAAGGACAGTAGTCGTTCATAATTATTTCCACCGTTTTGTGCGTTAAGAATGGTTTTATATGCATAAAACTCGTTGACAATATTCCTCAGCACTCTCATGTCCGGTACCGCCACCGAAACTTTTCTAATAACTCCCTCTAATTGCTCGGCCAAACTAGAGTCTGGGAAAAGCCCTTTAAATCTTTCGTAAGCGTTAAACGGGGACATTACGGGTATAAGTGGAATGATTGCATCGAAGAACTTGGTTCGATCACACCCTTGGAAAATATCATCACGGACTGCGTAAATAAAGCGAACAGGGTTATCTATTCTTGCACTTTGATTGACTATTTTATTTAGTTCTTTCAAGCTTTCAAAAACTTGCGGAATATTAAACCTATCTAGATCTTCTATAACAACGATATCGGATTTAGTTGCGATAAAGAACCTTAATAGTTCTTCAAGGTGTAAACTAAAGGAAATACTCTCTTGGGCAATCGGCTTAAAATCAAAACTACCACCTTTTGGATTGACGCTAGTCAGCCTATTTTTAGATAAATATCGAAATACATCAGTAAGAACGCACACTGGCACCGCTAACAAGTAGCTAAATATGCCTATCTTCCATATCGGTACATTATTACTAAGCAATCCATCTTTGGTCCACTGGAGAAGGTCTCCCTTGCCTGATAGAAGGCAATATCCAGCTAGCACTCCCCAAAAAATAAGTACAATAGCTTGAATGTATGATAATAGCTCATCCCTTTTTCGGTAAACTGGAAAGCTAAATTTTGATCCAAGACTCTCCAGACCTGAATGTTGGTATAGAAGCTGTCTCGCTATGGCCTGTTCTAACTCTTTTACTTCTTTGTCACCTTCACTACTTTTGTTCTCCTCGGCGTTTGTTGGGGGAAGATAAGTTCCTAAGGAGATAAATTTGGTTTTTAGATGGGGCCTGCTTTTAAAATATGTGCCTAGCAATGTCGATTTACCACTACCGTATGGGCCTGTTATTGCTATTTCTTTTACGCTTTCAGAGCAATCAGTTATAAAGTAGTCTAGCTGCTTGAAGTAATGTTTATAGTCTTCGGGGGGAGTGGTAATTACAGGCGCTAGATGTAGCATTTCATTGTGATTATCATCAAATGAGTTTAGTAAAGTACTCAGTCGCCCTAAAACATATTGTAAAAATGAGGTGACCATTTTGACAATAAACATCTTCGCTCGATCCATGTATATATGCTCTATTTATAATTTACTCCTCAACATAGCATGTAGGTGAATATTGTGCAGCCTTATGGCGTTCAACGGAACTGTTACTGTTTATCAATTGGGAAGCAGTTTAGAATCTGGCATATGAATTAGTGGTTATGTTATTGAAAAATTACCTAGGCGAACTTAGTGGTTGATGGGCTTATAAGGCTGAACTTACTAATTTGGTGAGGTCTTTTGTTTGTTTTCCAATTCACTTAGTAACTTAGTTTTTTCTTGTTCAGTTAACAGTTCAAATAAAATAACAAACTTGGCCATTTCATCGCTTTCGCAAAAGAAGTAGTTTAGCGGAACACCCAGCTCTTCAGCTATTCGTTTTAATGTTTGCAGATCAGGTGTATGCCTGCCTTTTTCGTAATGATTCATACGCCCACTCGCAGAGCCTGGCTCCAGGCCAATTCTAATTCCCAAATCTCGTTGAGAAATATTTGCTCTTGTCCTAGCTTCTTTAAGCCGAATTGGGAGGGGGTTAATAAAATCCAAAGGTAAATCATAATAAAAAGCTGGTACTTAGATTCTCTAAGCTTTACTCTATCATGTATACTTAGGAATCCTAAGCTTTGATCGGGGAATATGAAAGTGAGTAAAACTTACTCAAGTGAATTTAAGTTATTGGCGACAAAAAGAGTACTGTCCGAGGGAGAGCGAGTAGCTGATGTAGCGAAAGACTTGGAGGTAGGCCAAAGCACGTTATATGCTTGGATCAAAGCGGCTAAACAAGATGACAGCTTAAACGGTAGCTTGGTCGTTAAATCATTAAAACAGCGCCTCGAAGAAGTGTCAAAAGAGCGTGATATCCTTATCAAGGCTGCGTCAATATTTGCCAAAGAGCTGTACTGAACTGAGATTATTGTTTAAGTTTCTGACTACTAGATAATTATAAACTTATTTCTTGGGTTGCCTTAACTCATTTGAATATACCTCCTCTAACCTTGCAACCAGCTCCACATGCCGTGTAGGCGAATCTCCTGCTATTTAGAGTAACTATCTGCTTTTTATTTCGTGTGCCGCACAAGGCGGCTGCACTCGCTAAGTGGGTATATCCTTGATACTAAAAATTAACACTTGTAGAACAAGGCAGGATTGTTTAACAATGAGTAGATAACATTAATTCGAGCTCAATTTGACAGTACTAGAAGCTAAGTCACTAAATAAATGTGAATTAGTCTGTCTCGCTCATGAGTGCATAACGGCACTAATTTAAGGATATTTGCATGATAGAAATGTTGATGGATCACAAAGAGTGGATTTTTAGTGGTATTGGTGTAGTTCTCTTGGCGTGGCTCGCAAAACTGAATGTGATTAGTCTTTTTTATCTGGAAAGTCACACTGCAAATAATATGAACATTGATCTGCGTCCAAGACATAAACCTTTCGAGTTATGGCTGGATGGGTTGCCCAAGTTTAAACTTTGGTTGCGAGGCGCAAACTTCAATCCGTTTGATATCACGATAAAGCAAATAACTATTGAGTTTAACTATGGCGGTGTGGATGTTAAATGTGACAACTTCATACATAGGTGCATAGTCCCTAGATTATCTTTTAACGATGTTATTCTTGTTGAAGGCAATTTGACCGCTGAGCAAGCAGATCATATTGCAGGTTTGGAAAATGGGTAAAGTTGCCATGTAAGCATTAAAGCCGTTTTAAAAACTCCCACCAAAGAAATCACTTATGAGCATAACTATATGGATGGTATTGAGCCGGCTCTTGTAAATGCTAATGGCCGTAAAGATAAAGTTCGGAAAAAATCTACGCTTGCAGAAGTTGAAAGTGTGAGAGTGTAGCTAATCATCGGAGAAATTGTGCATGGTAGAGTTAATACAGAAACTAGCGTCAATAGATGAATTGGAAACATGGAAGCTACATTGTCAAGGATATAGTGCTCAAGATAAGAAAGTAGCATTTCAAACAGCTCAACCTCTGTGGGTAAAACGAAAAGCCTCTGAGGGAACGCTATATTTACACCCTGAAGTGATTGGCCAGCTTCGCGATCAAAACTGGATTCCGAATGATCTGCAACTGCGTATGATATGGGCAAGTGTTTTAGCGTCAGCAGAAGGTCTTGACAGTAAAGTTCGTTTTAGATCAATTAAAGCTAGTCTGCGAAAAAGATATGGGCATGATTGGTGGGAAGATGTTTACCACCGGCAAAAGTCTGCATTTGCAGCCAAAGAGCGTATTCGTAAACAATCAGCTGAAAATGGTTTTGCAATTAATACGCTGATTGCCAATACTCATTTATTTAATGGAGCAATGAAAGATCAGGTCAAAGCAGCATTGAGCATGATACCAAAGAGTTAAAATTACATGGCAAGCACAAAGCTCTAATTCAACACTCTGGAAAGTACTTTTAAGTGAACAAGTTTTAACTTAATTTGTCGGATTCGCTAAATAGGAATTTATTAAATTGGGCCTGTTCAGTGCCAGGAGCATCAGCGTAACTCGCCTCTGCCCCTAAACGAGTTAAAAAATCAACAACTCTGACCCCATTGATTCGAGAATTAAAAATTAACGCGGAAATTAGAAATTAACGGAAATTAACATGGACACCCACCTCAATTTTTTCAGTGTCAACAATTTAGCCTTTTAATAGAGGTGTTAACTGGCTTTTTACATTATTGATTGATTTAAATGAACCTTAGTGTATATTTTCAATAAGTTTCCCATGGAAACAACGGTGTTGCCTTCTGTCAGTCAGCGATGATTGATCTTCAGCTGTGAAACTCACACTGATGGGGGTGGAACGTCAAACTTTCATCAACCAAGTGGTAACTTACTTTTACTTGGGTATTATACCGTGGAAAGGCTCGAGCTAGCGCTCGGGCTTTTTTGTATGAGGAATATATGAGCTTAGAAAAGCATTTAGCAAGCATTATTAAAGAAGAGGCTGAAAAGCTGATTGAGAGATATCATGAGTATCATAACCGCTTGCATTTGGAACATGAGAGAAACCAAAAAAGGCTTGGAATCTCTGCTCCTCCAAAGATAGTGCATAAACCAGACTACTGGTCTTTGGACAAAAAGTTTAACCCCTTTTATGTTCGAAAAAAGCATAAAAGTATCGCCAGATCTATAGCGAAAAAGATAGAAGCACGCACATATACCCCAAACCCTCCTCACATTAAAATTGTCCCTAAATCTGATGGCGGGGAGCGAAAAGTATCTATCTATCAAATTTCTGATGCAGCAGTATCTAAGTTGTTCTTTAATCGCTTGTTAGCAAAAAACAAGCACAGATTCAGCTCATTTTCATATGCTTATAGAAATGACCGAAATGTTCACTTTGCAATTCAAGACATATCTGTTGACTTAAGAAGGAATGAACGCACTTTTCTAGCTGAGTTTGACTTCTCAGACTATTTTGGTTCGATATCACATGATTACCTAGTAAAACAGTTTGATCAAAATGGTTTCTTCATTAGCCCAGAAGAAAGATACATAATTAAGGTTTTTTTAAAAGACCGTTCTGTAGGTATCCCACAGGGAACGTCTATTAGTTTATTTCTTGCAAATCTAACGTGTTGGAACTTTGACTCTGATTTAGAGAAGGAAGGTGTTAAGTTTTCCAGATACGCGGACGATACGATCGTGTGGACTCCAGACTACTCAAAAATATGTAATGCTTTTGGCTTGATAAACCGTTTTTCAAACGATGCGGGTGTAAAAATAAATGCAGCTAAATCTGAGGGTATCTCATTACTGACAAAAGAAGACTTTCCTTCAGAAATATCGGCTAAGAGTAGCTTAGATTTTCTTGGCTATACCCTTTCTGTAGATAATGTTTCGATCAAGGATAAATCTGTACTAAAAATTAAAAAACAGGTTTCCTATATCTTATATCGTAACTTAATTCAACCCTTGAAGCAGAACTCTTTAGCTGGACAGAAGATCCCTGCAAACGACAGGGATATAAACTTTCTCAGTGCTATGATGCAGATTCGTCGATACATGTACGGTGGTTTAAGCAAGAAGCAAATCAAGGATTACTTGTCTGGTCGTACCAAGCGCATTTATTTCAAGGGGGTGATGAGTTTTTACCCCCTTGTTAATGATACTAAACAACTGACAGAGCTTGATGGTTGGTTATTATCAGTGATCTATCGTTCCGTTCAGCTGAGGGAACAGTTGCTGCGTGTGAATTGGAACTATAATCGCTCACATAGTTTTCCATTTAATCAATCACGAGAACAATTACTACTTACATGTGCTAAAACTAAAATTCGCGGTAAGTATTTACTAGAAATTCCAAGCTTTTTATTGATACACCAAGCACTCAAAAAGGGGCTGTTAGAGTCTGGCATCGAAAAAGTAATGAACCCTGACTCTCTGAATTACGATTACTGATAGAAGTCAGTTTATGGGGGAGTTACAAGTTAACAATCTGTTTAAGAGTGATTCGCAACGCCTGGCATTTTTGCTATGCGTTTTATGTTTAAGGTGGCCTGCGGGAACTCCGGTATAGCGTTGCTCACACCTCTACAAGGCGTTAACCATACTTAAATTAATCAGAATTGCCACGGGATACAAACCAAATTCTAACTCAGAAATGTCCAAAAGAGTGTTAGATCGTCTGCTATTCTCTTTCTCGACGTTGAGATATTGCCAAACTTTAAAAAAGCGAGGAATGAACCCTCGCCAAAATTAACTCTATCAATTAGCACATAATTGCCAATCAGTTGGATTCTATACTTATTAGTTGATACTGTTAGCTCAGCTCTTAGTTACTACAGTTTAAACTATTGATACGTTGTTTTTTGTTTGAAGCAGAAGTAATTATTTGCAGGTTCAAGTACGTCGAACATTTTATCACCTACCTTTTCCCTCCATTCTATTTGGGAGCTATGTTCTCTAGAATAATTGCTTGAACCTAACTTGTATGCAAGAAAGCCTGCAGTATTGGTTGAACATTTAGCACCTAAGATCACTCCCAAGATCAGATGGTCAAGATTGTTTCCTTGTGTTTGCCAGTCCCAATAAGGTCGGATATCGTTGGCTCGACTTTCGAACAATAAGTTATCTTTAGGTACAAGTGCGATAGTTCGCATTTCTTGTTCTTCACTGAATGACTTATCTTTCCATTTTGCGATGTCCGCGAGAAATTTAAAAAGTTCCTCTGCTTCCGAAGCAGAGAGATTTCGTAAATTTACGATTCCTTCACTGCGAATGTTTAGCTGATTTAGGAACTCTTTGTGGTTGTTAATAATTTGCGTGCAGTAATGATCTAGATCCGTATATTCACAGTCCTCAAGCTGTGTGAATACAGGCTCTCGAAATATCGAATTATTCGGTGAATCAAACAATTTAACGGCAGGAAAAAGTCGACCATTTGACTCGCTAGCTAGCTCCCATGTATTGGTTGAGAGAGCAATAGCTGCACCTCTACAGTCATCACCGTAAAGCCTCATTTGAGCGAGCGAGTCACAAGTCTTTGACACGCAAAAGAAAGCAAGCGAATAACTCGCGTTTAGAGTCTTGTATAAGTCAGTTAGCATCGTTTGCATCTTAGGTTCAAGCTCTTTTAGTTTTTCATATGCTCGCACAAACTCACCAAAATCATTTAAAAAACGGTGGTCTGTAAATCTTAGAGTTCTATGTTTAACTATTCCTTCCAAGCCCTTCGTTGTTGTGTAGTGATATACATATTTTGTGTTTTGTGGCATCTGTAATATATCCTTTTATATGTGGCTAAAAATTAACTCATTTATTCCTTTTAACTTTTCGTTTTAGATAATTTGGAACGGCTATGAGTAACTTGCTTTGAGTAATAAAAAGCCGTTGATAAAGATTGAATTTAGGCTGTTTTTACACATATTTCTAAGTTTTGTCCTACAACAATTGTTCATCGCTGTTTTGGCGTTACTACCGCCCACCATTGGCACAAGAGTGTAGTCAGATTTAGTTGCGCTTTACCAACCAAATCTGACTGGTTAAATTAAGATTTCATTGAGTTGATCGAAGTGATCTTGCTTCTTTTAAACTCGACCAACTCAGCTTTTAAGCTTTCGTTTTCAAACCCTAATTCATCAACTCTAGCTAGTGCTTGTACTAACTTATCATTGAGGTGGTGCTGCGCTGCGGCAAACAAAGCTAGCTGTTCTTTGGCAGTTTCATACTTCTCTTTATAGTTTTCCTTTATCCGCTTTTGCTCTCTAAGTTTCGTGCGAACAGCATCAACCTCAGGCAGCAAAATTTCACCTTTCTCAGATGCAATATCACTTTTAACTTGTTTTACCTTTTGAACGAATTCAGGGTAGTAATAGCCACTACCATTACCTAAGTTAGCTTCTTCTTCAATCGCTCTCACACTCATTTTTCGAGTTGTAGGAATGCGTTTAGGGTTGCCAGTGAGTATGCGTTCCAGCGCTGCTTCTAGTGCGATTAGGGTATTTTCACTTTTGCTCATGTGTTTTTTATCCTTAGGTCAGGTTCAAATGCAAATGGCTCGAACGGCATATTGAAGTCGCTCATCACGCTCTCAGCAGCCCTTATTTGTGTAATGAAATGGCTTTTCTCTGTGACTGAAATATCTTCTTCTGATTTTAGGTAGTTTAATAGGCTGACGTGTTTTCTCTGCCACCACTTGGCTTGTTCCTCGTCTATTATGCTACCTTGGCTTGAGCAATCGACACAGAATTGTGGCATTACAATGCCATCCATATCGCAGTTATAGCCATTTTTACAATAGCTATGTGCAGTTCCATGCAAAGTCAAAAGCCCTTTTTTAACTGCCTCATAGATTGTTTCCCACGAGCTGTAAACATGGGGTATATCATCGCGCATTTTAACAATTGCTTTTCCAAAAGAGCCGGATAAAGACTCATCAGAGTGCCATTGCTGAAAAATTTTTTTCGCAACCATTTCGTTGCTTGCGGCATCAAGCGCCTGTTGCACTTTCTTATCTACAGAAAGATCTAAAAGAGAAGCAAGTTGGCCACCGTTGGTATACCACTCAGTCATCGCAAGACGTAGGTGTTTGAATTGCTGTTTTATGGCGACCTTCGTTCCAAGCCGATGTTTAATTGTGTAATAGGCGAGCGAACGCCTAAATTGGTGTGTGGATAGGGGCCAGGGCTGACCAATAATGACGCTGGTTTTTATTTTGTTCGTTGAATTGGGGTTAGACTGAATACACTCTTTGTAATCTTCGTCAGTTACAACTAAGTCAAAATGTTTGCAAAAACGTTTTAGCCTTCCGGGCCAAGTGGTAATGAGGCATGGTTTCTTTGACCGTAAAATCTGATTACACCATAAAGTATTTTGGTAATCTGGGTGAGGATAATCAATTTGCTCTCGCCAGATTTTGGTTAACTCACTGGCAAGTTGAATCGCAACTTTTGCAACAGGAGCTGTAATCCAAGTCTCTCTTTTCTCACCAAGTTTAAATGTGCCGGATTGAAGAAAGTGAAAATCACGCTTGTTAAAAGAATCTTTGTAGTAGCTATTACTGGATAGCTTCTCTAGTTCAGAGTCACGCATACCAGAAAATGCTCCACATACGATATAAGACGCCGTAATTAACTGCCCATAATACCGCTGAAAGTCATGCCCATTCCTAATTTTTACATCTGGAATTAAATTTGTGAGCGGTGAAATAATTGAGCTTACCTCTCGCGGGAGGTAGTCCGCTATAGCCGTTATATATTTACGTTGGTCTACAACTTCACCTTTACGATTTACGCAGGTTAACTTGGCCCCATTTTGAATTTTTGTATCTAGAATCTTTTTAGCTGCATCATAGTTTTTCTGCAGTTGGAATTCTGTGCTTGCAATCAGCTCTTTATACATGAAGGCATCTTCTACTAACTTTATAGCTTTTCCATAAATCACATCGGCTAGACGTTCAGGTATTACAAGAGTTTGCTGAAGCGTTCTCTCACTCATATTCTTGGCTAGCGATACAGCTTCCAGCTTTTTAGCAAAGCCAAATGAAGCCCTTAGCCAAGGTTCTAATTCAGTTGCTTTGTTAATGGCAACAAATATAAGTTCTAGACTCCTTTGGCTGTAATTCTGCCTTACCAGATCCAACTTAAAGTCCTCAAAATGAGCTGTATTTGCCAGGTATGAAAGAGATTTTGCGTTTACTTCTTTTAAGAAACGATAAGCTGCTTTAATTTTATAAAGCCTTTGTTCTACGGTGGAAAATTTTACTGCTATGCCGATTACACTTTTGTTATAAAGCCAGCCAAATACGAGTGTCTTTAACTCTAGCTGGAGTTCCGGGGTATCATTCCATTCTGTAAAATTTAAGTAACGTTTAGCTTTACTCTTAGAATATGGAAGCAAGTCCCACACGTCTTGTTCAAAACGCGCAGTAACTTTCCCGTTTAAATCTTCACAAACGACTAAATGGTTTAAAGTTTCCCAGTCTTGCTTATCTATTAGGTCAATAATGTCGAAATCGTCGATTTTATTACCATTTTCAGATGTTGAGAAAAGCATGTTCAGTTTATTCATCTCGGTATAGCTCCAAGCTCTAAATCTGGTGGGGTGTTAGATAGCAGGTTTAAGATACTGCTAGGGTCATCCCACATAGGGTGGGGCCCATCCATATCTAGTTTCTGCTCAGCTTGCTTTAAAATATCTTTCTTAACCTTTGGTAATATTTTCGCGGAAATAAATTCCAAAACAGGTCCAAAATTGTTTCGAAAATGCTGATTATTCAAGTGTAAATACTGCGATTCCTCTATACAGGACTTGAATGACAGTAGGCACCAAATGTCACTTACGGACTGCACAATCACCTGCTCAGGACATCCAAAGCACTTAAGTAAATCTGCACATGCAAGCTTTTCTCCCTCTTTGAATAAGCCGTGTCGCCTTATCTTTCTATTAAATAATTCAGAAGCACTGCCAAAAGGGTTGGCACAACTTATACCGTTGGGGGTTCTTGATAGATTTGGAAGGCTAATCTTCTGCTCTTGCTCAATGGCTAAAACTTCGATACCCAGATTTAGTTGAGCCGTTTTTGCATTCTGTCTATGTTGCGCTTGATGTTGGCGAATAGAAGCAACATCCTGCATCATCGCGTTATTACTGAATTTGTTGCCTGTTGAATAATGTCTTCTGCGAGTTTGAGGGTTGTTATCTAGAGTGATATCGCGTGCTAATTCACCTTGATAAGCCTGTGTTATAATTGAACCTGTCTCTCTAAATCGACTTACAATAGGTTTCAGGCGCCGCCCTGTTTGATCTACAAAGTTAAAGTGAACTTGTAACCAACGACGGTTGAAGTCTTCTAATGTCGTATTTGTAACGGGTCGCAATTTTTTATATGCAACGGTTTGAAATAATGGAGCATCTTTGGAGCTATCTATTGTCCTAGATACTTCAAGCAACCTATCAAAAAAAGCTAAACAATACTTGGGCACATCAAGATAATCGTGCTCACCGATTTCGACGTGAACCATTTTAAAGCTGCGCCGCTTGAAAGCTGGCATGGTGTACCACTTTTCACCAAATGAAGTTGATGCTTGGGTTGGTCGTCGTAACTGCAGTAGAGTACCAGTATTGGAATACGTATAATAACTCATTAAAAAAGCAGCAGCGCACATCATCTTAGAGACTCCCGCACTCAGCTGATAAACTTTTCCTTTCCACTCGAAATTCATAGTGGGGACAGTATTATGGCCTCGCAAATGGACATCAGGATCAAGTAAAAATTGCTCTGAAGTTTGATTGAAAAGTTGTCGTAAAAAAGGCAATAACTGATTTAGGTCACTTCTGGTATAAGCTTCAAAGGGTGACAATTGATCTTTCCCTGCAGTTGGTATTCCTAAAAACCATTTTATAGGTAACTCTAGGTGATTCCTAAAAACGACAAACAAGTTAGATCTTTTGCGCGTATACGTAGTGTTCTTTATTTTGCCTCGTATTACATCTTTAAGAAGCGCTGAGAAATATCCCTCTATTGACTCTTGTGTGAAGGCTTCAACGTGGTGCTCATCACACCATTTCAGGTAATTTGTTAGGCTGTAAAATAGGTGATAAAGAGTTACTTCTGATACCCCTTCGTTCAGCTCACTTTTATACCTATCTTTCAATGCATAAATATATTTATCACGGTTTGCTCTTTTAAAACCGTGACCGCTCTGTATGAGTTTGGTGGGTGGTATTCCGATATAAAAAAGTCTATTGAAATCGCAAAAGCGAACGTGATTCGCGACCATCTTTATACACAGTTCAGGATCCCACTTTAGTGCCTCTCTATAGCTCATCGTCATTTCCCAGTGCTCCGTGCATGATGGTGTCTAAAATTCCGAACTTGGCTTTAAAGACGTCTCGCCGTTTCAAGAATTTCAAGTACTTCCAAGTGGTATTTTCGCTATTATGGCCCATCCAACTCATCAACAGCTCTAAAGATTCAGTGGTTCCTAGCCCAGCCTCTAATAAATCATTTAGTCTGTAAGTTCCGTAAGTCGCTCTCAGGTCATGAAACTTGTGTGTAAAAGAGGTGTCATGCCTTTGCATGCTAGCGCGTAATTCAAGCCATCTAGAGCTGATAGTTTCTCGAGTAACTGGGTTGCCTTGCTGGCTTATGAATAATGGTTCATGGCGCTCACAATGTTTGAGCGAATCTATGAATTGATGTGTGCCAGATATTTCCATATCTGAGATCTGCTTTAACTTACGATAGAGCTTATTAGCCCGACGGAGTCGCCGTTCTGATATCTGATACTCTTGTAATACTTTGAGTAGTTCTATGGAAATTTCAACGGTTCGTCTTTTTCCAAATTTGGTTTTCACGCCATTAGATTGTGGACATAGTGTAACTTCAAACCTATGGCAGCTTTCTGCAACTGGGTAGGCCGTCTTTAGTGCTCCTAAGCTGAAACTGGCTACTTCTTCAATTCTCATTCCGGTATCTAATGAGAGAAGCACTTGTAGTTTTAGTTCAACAGGAGTTTTAAACAGAAATAAGGTTAGTGTTTCTATCGAACTTTGACTTAGAGGTGATAAAGGCCTGATGTTTTGAGAGCCACTCTGTTTGGGAACTTTTATCCGAAGGTCACTGGTTTCAACTGTAAATTTTGGCCTCAAATGTGCGAACATACTTTGATTCTGTACTTGGACAAATTCAATTTTAAAAGGTGCTTCCTGCTCACTGTTAACTACCAAATAGCGTTCATGTATTGCCCATAGGTAAAAGCTCTTAACTTGATTGATATACGCATTGGCTGTGCTGTGCGCGAGCTCCCCAGATTTCACTGCTGAAAGTAAATAGGAGCGAAAAAGGTAGGTAGGTTTTAGTCTTTTAATAGGAGGGAAGTGATCCCAGTCAAGCTTCTCTTCTTCTAGAAATTGATAATACTTGAGAAGCGCTCGGCTACAGGGACTGAGATCTTTTGCTTTTTTGACTGTCTTCAAATAGAAAAGGTAGCTGTTTGGCTCAATTAAAAATTGGCCACTTCTTGAAAAAAAGGTAGGCAGTGACCCGATGTTGTTATCAATGGGTATGCAGTGGTAATACCCTTCGTCAAAATTTAATTTTGTATTTCTAAATACATTACTTGAGTTTATTAACTGAACCATTTATTTACCTAAAAAGTTGAACCATCTAAGCCGGTTTGACTTAGATGGTAAATGTTAACCTTCCAGATTTATAAACGTGTGACAGTATATTTTCTACACTAACCCTTCATAGTAACGAATTCTTCAGAGCCGGTAGGGTGGATCGCCACAACGGCGTCAAAATCGGCTTTAGTGGCGCCCATTTTCATCGCTACAGCAAATCCTTGGATCATTTCATCGACCGTGAAGCCAATGCCATGGAGACCGACAACTTTTTCTTCGGGTCCGGCGCAAACTAGCTTCATACGGCAAGGCTGACGGTGTTGTGTTAGCGCTGTGTACATTGCCGCAAAGGTGGAGTTGTACACTTTAATGTTGTCTTTACCGTATTTAGCCTCGGCTTCAGGCTCAGTCAGGCCAATAGTACCAATCGGTGGGTGACTAAATACCACGGTTGGCACTAGGTCGTAGTCCATTTTCGCTTCTGGTAATTCTGGGTTAAATAGGCGCTCTGCCAGTAAGCGACCTGCTTTTACTGCCACTGGGGTGAGCTCAATGCCACCTTCCATAATATCACCTAAGGCATAAATGCCTTTGGCGGTGGTATTTTGCCATTCGTCGACTTTAATGTGGCCACTTGGAGTGGTTTCCACATCGGTGGCTTCAAGGTTAATTTTATCCGTCACAGGCTCGCGACCAATGGCCCAAATCAGCTTATCTACGGTGTAAGATTCGCCATTTTCTAGGTGGAGAGTCACTGAGCCATCGTCTTCTTTGGTGACTGACTTAGGCACGGCGTGGGTATGTAAAGTTGGACCTTCTTTTTCCATCACCTCGGTTAGGGTTTCTACTAACACAGGATCAAAGTTACGCAGTGGCGCGTGTTTACGTACGAACAAGTGCGTTTCTGTGCCTAGGCTATGTAATACCCCGGCAAGCTCTACGGCAATATAGCCAGCACCCACAACAGCAACGCGGCGCGGCTGTTCGGTTAGCTCGAAAAAGTCGTTAGAGTCAATGCCGTGCTCGGCACCTGGAATATTAGGAATGGTTGGGCGACCACCAACGGTAATATTAATGTGGTCCGCAGTGTAGTGTTCACCGTTCACTTCAATGGTGTTGTTATCAACAAATTTAGCAAAACCATTGATCACCGTTACGCCGTTACTGGCGAGGTAATTATTGTAGCCTTTGTGAATACGGCCAATGTAAGCTTCTCTGCTTTCTACCAGTTTGCCCCAATCAAAGTTTTTTAGCTCAACGTCAAAGCCATAGTCTGGGGCATACAGTTTAATTGCCTCGGCAACTTGGGCGCCATGCCACATTGCTTTTTTTGGTACGCAGCCGACATTAACACAAGTACCACCTAAGTGCTTTGCCTCTACTAGCGCTACTTTAGCGCCACGCATTGCCGCTCGGTTTGCGGAGGCAATACCGCCGCTGCCGCCGCCAATGGCAATATAGTCGAAATGTTGAGCCATAAAAATTCCTCACCAATTATTTGTTTTGCTTTTGCTTCACTAACCTTACTACAAAGAGGATACAAAAGTTCATCGTCTAGTCTATTAGATAGTGACCAATATAACGCAAAAATTCATTCAGATACTTGTAAATGCGGTCAGTCATCCCTATTTCAAGCTTCTAAGTAGAGTAAAAAGAAAACGAGTGTGCCCATGAGTAACCCATTAATCGCGCTGGAAGGATTACCTCCTTTTTCTAAGATTAAGCCTGAACATATTGTCGACGCCCTAAAAGCCGCCATTGACCACTGCCGTGAAACGATTGACGAAGTGCTAAAGCAGCCTACTTACAGTTGGGATAATTTTGTTTTACCGCTGGAGGAAGCAGACGACAAATTGGCGCGGATGTGGTCGCCTGTGTCTCATATGCACTCGGTGGTAAACTCAGAGGCATTGCGTAAAGCTTACGATGAGTGTTTACCGCTTATTTCTGAATACTCCACCTTTGTTGGTCAACATCAAGGGCTTTATGAAGCCTATAAAGCCATTAAAGAATCGGATGACTTTGCTCACTTAACCTTGGCGCAGCAAACCTCGATTGATAACGCCTTCAGAGATTTTCAATTGTCTGGTATTGCCTTGGCCCCTGAGCAACAAAAGCGCTTCGGTGAGATAAGTGCACGGCTATCAGAGCTGGCGTCAAAGTTTGGAAATAATGTCATGGATGCCAATCAAGCATGGCACAAGCACATTACTGATGAATCGCAATTGTCGGGTTTACCTGAGTCGGCGCTGGCACTGGCTGCCCATACGGCTGAGGCCAAAGGTCTGGATGGCTGGGTCTTCACACTGGATATTCCATCTTATTTGCCATTAATGATGTATGCCGACAACCAGGTATTACGTGAAGAAGCCTATCGCGCGTATGTTACCCGCGCTTCCGATCAAGGCCCCAATGCCGGTGAGTTTGATAACTCAAAGATCATGCACGAAGAGCTGACGTTACGCCATGAGCTGGCGCAGCTATTGGGCTTTAGCAACTATGCTGAGAAGTCATTGGCAACCAAGATGGCAAAAAGCCCAGCTCAAGTATTTGAGTTCTTGAACGATTTGGCCGCTAAGTCAAAGCCTCAAGCGGAGCAAGAAGTGGCTGAGTTACGTGCCTTTGCTAAGCAAGAGCACGGTGTTGAAAGCCTGAAGCCATGGGATTATGCCTATTATGGTGAAAAGCTAAAACAAGCGAAATATGCCATTTCAGACGAAGAATTACGCCCGTATTTCCCTGAACACAGAGTATTGTCAGGCCTATTTGAAACCGTTAACCGTTTATTTGGTATTACAGTAAGCGAAGTGGAGGGGGTTGATACCTATCATCCTGATGTTCGATTCTTTGCTATTCATGATGGCAATGGTGAGCTGCGCGGTAACTTCTATCTTGATCTCTACGCCCGTGAACACAAACGCGGTGGCGCTTGGATGGATGATTGTATGGGCCGTAAAGTACGTGCCAGTGGCGAGTTGCAAACCCCAGTTGCCTATCTGGTATGTAACTTTAATAAGGCCGTTGGCGATAAGCCCGCGCTCTTTACCCATAACGAAGTAACCACCTTATTCCATGAGTTTGGTCATGGTATCCACCATATGCTAACTCAAGTGGATGCTGCTCCTGTGGCTGGTATCAATGGCGTTGCGTGGGATGCCGTTGAGCTGCCAAGTCAGTTCTTAGAAAATTGGTGCTATGAAGAAGAAGCATTGAATTTCATTTCTGGCCATTATGAGACGGGTGAGCCATTACCCAAAGAGATGCTTGATAAGTTATTGGCAGCGAAAAACTTCCAATCGGCCATGCAAATGCTAAGGCAGCTTGAGTTTTCATTGTTTGATTTCCACATTCATGCCGACTTTGACCCGACGCAGCCATGTCAGATCCAAGCGACGTTAGATGCGGTACGAGAACGCACTGCGGTGGTGAAAGCACCAGAGTTTAACCGTTTCCAGCATGGTTTTAGCCATATATTTGCTGGTGGTTACAGTGCTGGCTACTACTCATACAAATGGGCTGAGGTGCTGTCTGCGGATGCTTTTTCGCGCTTTGAAGAAGAGGGTATCTTTAACGCCGAAACCGGCCGCGATTTCCTTGAGCATATTTTAGAGAAAGGCGGCTCGGAGGCACCCATGACTTTATTCACGCGCTTTAGAGGTCGTGAACCCAAAGTCGACGCCTTATTACGCCACAGTGGCATCGCCGCATAACCGCTACAAGAAGCGCTCTATTTAGAGCGCTTTTTTTTGCTCAACTTCTGCTTTTGGCTAGCAAAATTGGTTTCTCTGTCTATCCTATAAAGATATGAATTATTGGGGAAATTCACATGACTAAACTGGTTCTCGCCATTGACGATGACAAACTTGTGCATCACATCATTGATGAAGCACTGTCGGGTAGTTGCAAATTGCTGCATGCTAAAAATGGTGATGAAGGGCTGCGGTTAGCGCAAAAGTACCATCCAGACATTATTCTGCTGGACGTGGAAATGCCTGGGATCTCCGGTTTTGAAGTGTGTAAACAGTTGAAGCAACATGCCAATATCAGCGAAATTCCGGTGATGTTTTTATCTTGCCGTGCCGATATATCGGAGCGGATGCGGGGATATAATGCCGGGGCCGCCGACTACATCGTTAAACCCTTTGATGCCGAAGAATTACTGGCACGGATTAAAGTGCTCGACGACTATCGCAAAACATCGCTACAGTTAAAACAAGACGTGCAACGGGCACAAACCACTGCTGAAATCGCCATGATTGACTCGGGCGATATGGGGCGCATTATGCGCTATGTGGGCCAGTCTTATCATGCCCACGATCTCAATACTTTAAGTAATTACTTTCTTGAGTTTTTTATGCCCATGGATCTCGATGTCGCGGTGGCGTTTTGGTATCACGATGAGGCAGTGTTCTTCTCCAGTGAAGGGGCTATCCAGCCCATAGAGCAAGAGCTATTTGAGAAAAACCGTGGCGACAGTCGTTTTGTTGATTTTGGCCCGCGCACCATCATTAATTACCCCAAAGTATCGCTGCTGATTAAAAATATGCCAGTGGATGATATGGCGGTTTATGGCCGTTACAAAGACTTATTTCCGCACCTTTTAGAGGCCACAGACGCTAAGCTAAAAGACATGGAGGTCAGTGAACAAGCACTTAAACAAGTGGAGCAAATTGGCCAAGTGTTTGCGGAGTTAAGCGATCATCTCACTGGAGTGGGCGATCATTACAGTAACAAGGTTGAAGAATTTCAAAGTATTATCAACAGCGATAAGCTTAACGCACTAAAAAGCAGTGATGCTGAACAACTGAAAGAGCTGTATGAACACTTTACCTACCTCAGCGATGAGTTGGCCATTGTTAAGTTCCGCTTAGGTGAGGTCACCGAAGTGCGACAACAATTAATTGAGAGCTTAAACAAAATAGCAAAACCTTGGCAGGAAAGTGACGTGCCCAGTCAAAATGATATTGAGCTATTTTAAATCATGTGACTGCACGCCAACATCGATACGGTAGGCGCAGACAGCATCTAATGAACTGTGTATACTGCCTGCGGTAATTATGTTTGGGAGTCGCGCTTGTTTATCCACACGCCTTTTACAGAAAATCGCCCCTATCTCGATAACATCACACAACGATTTAAGTTGTCAGAATTACACACTGACGACTCACTGTTTCGTTTAGTTTATGACGAACTAGGTCTGCAGTTACTGAAACAAGATGAGCCGAAGCTAGGCGCGATCCGAGTCGACTTTGTCACAGGTGCAGTTGCGCATCGGCGTAAGTTTGGTGGCGGCAAAGGTCAAGCCATTGCCAAGGCAGTGGGGTTGAATAAAGGGGCAATACCTACGGTATTAGATGCCACCGCCGGACTGGGGCGCGATGCCTTTGTGTTGGCCTCCATGGGTTGCAAAGTGGTATTACAAGAGCGCAACCCAATTGTTGCGGCGTTACTGTACGATGGCTTAGAGCGCGCCTATCAAGACGCCGAAATTGGCGAGTGGGTAAAAGACTGTATGCGTTTAGAGTATGGTTCGAGCCACGACCTGCTTACTCAAGCACAATGGCAGCCGGATGTGGTGTATCTTGATCCTATGTTTCCCCACCGCGACAAGTCGGCGCAAGTTAAAAAGGAAATGCGGGTTTTTCAGCACCTGGTTGGCGATGATCCCGATGCCGATGGCCTATTGCCCAATGCCCTTAAGCTGGCCAGCAAGCGGGTAGTGGTAAAACGCCCTGACTATGCGGGTTTTCTCAATGATAAAACCCCTAGTATGCAGATAAAAACCAAGAAAAACCGCTTTGATGTTTACGTCAATGCGGCGATGAAATAAGCAAAGTGAGTGTGGTTTTTTAAATGTCTAGATGGCTATCATCATAAAGTCGTATTTTTCCTACAGTTCCTAAATTAGAGAGTCACTTTAATCAGATTGTCATAAATTCTTAATACTCTGTACGGCGTATGGAAAAATTAGGGTTGTGATTATATGCGTGTGTCTACTTTTACTCGATTGCTGGCTATCTTACTTGCTACTGCCAGTGTTTTTCTTGCTATCAGTTTATACTGGGCTAGCCAAGTACTGACTGAGTTAGACACTCAGGACAATGCCTATAACCAAGTTAAAAATGCAGTGATCATTGAGTTAGAAGGCACCATTGAAGACTACCTCAGTGCTGGCGATAGCCAGTACCTTGGTCAGGCTGAAGAGCAGATCACCGCGTTACAGCAAAAAGCGCAATTACTTCCCGCCGACATTGCTTCACGATTAACTACCCAGCTGGAACAGTTGCAAAGCGATATTAGTGGTAAATATCGCGCGCTAGGCAAGTTATCAGGTAACGAACTGGCATTACTCGACAATGCTTTACGGCAAATGTCGGGGTCGGCATCAAGCTTGGTGAATTATGCCAATGAAGCTGAGCAACAAAACGGCAGTGGCCAGTATTTTCGTTTGGCTGCCGATTACTACAGCGAAGTGTCTAACCTCAGCCTCTACACCTATAAATTGGTGATGGAATACGACCAAGCTGTTGAGCAAAGCTTGATGTCGAGTCTAAACCGTTTAAAAACCATTTCACAACAAATTGACCAGCTGCCAAACCTTGGTTTAATGACTGAGGTGGATGAAGATGAGCTGTTTTTTGGTGCTGAACCTGAAGACAAAGCATTAGAAATTAAAGCCGAGTTGGTGAGTTGGCCGAAACGCTTTGCTCGCGACCTCAGTAATACTTTAGAGCAATCAAAGCAGCGTCAAGCGGGAATGCTAGCACTGCGAGGCGATATTAAAGCAATCTCACAGCGTATTCTCGATGCCGAGTCATTATTGAAACAGCAGCAAGGTGAGGTAAAAGAAAACGTCTTTATGTTGTTTGGCGTGGCCATTGGGTTATTGGTACTACTGGCTGTAGGGGTTTATTTAGTGCAGTTTAAACAAGTACTGACGCCACTGAGACAGCTTCGCGATGGCTTTGCGCAACTTATTGAAAGTAATGAGCTGCGCAATATCGAAAGTAAAAATCAAAACACTGAAATTGGTGAAATAGCCAGTTATTTCAACCAGCTGATTGAGCGCCAGCGTGGCGAAGCCGATGAGCGAGCTGAGATGCTCACCATGATCAGTGACTTTATGGCAGAAATGAATCGCAACTTGGCAGAAATATCAGCGCAAGCCGGCAATACCTTTGAACAAGTGGAGCAAAACCAGTCTCAACTCGACTCATTGCGTACTTTGGGTGCCGATGCCAATCACATTAATTGCCAAGTTGCCGATAATGCCAATCAAACTTTTGAGGCAATGAATCAAAGCGTTGCCTACGCCGACTCCATGCTCAGCGCTTCATCTACAACCCAGCAACGGGTAGAGCAGGGATTGGATAGCCTTAATGAGTTACTGACTGGGGTGTCCGATGTTAGCAATGTGATTGACATGATAAGCTCCATCGCAGAGCAAACCAACTTATTGGCTCTAAATGCCGCCATTGAGTCAGCACGTGCTGGCGAACATGGTCGTGGCTTTGCTGTGGTGGCCGATGAAGTGCGGAAATTGGCACAACAAACTCAAGCATCGTTAACCGATATTCATAAGCAGCTTGATGCTCTGAGTGATAACTCTAACAAGGTTTCCACGCAAATATCGGCTCTTGCGGATGAAGCACAGCAACAAACCACCCATGCCCAGGAGCTTAAACGTAATTCAGAAGGGGTCGCAGAGAGCGCGCAAAGCGCCAATCAAGTGGCCGCTCATGCCATGGAGCTTGCCAACCAACAATCGGATCTGCTCGATACCTTTGGTCATGCTATGGACAATATGAAAGGGCAAGTGAACAGCTCACATCAGCAGGTGCAACAAATTCAACAAAGCTTAAAAGAGAAAATGCATGAGATCCGCAGTACTCTCGGGCTAGCGTAATCAGGTAGGCAAAAACACTAGCTAACAACCGTTGCCTCAATAACTGGATGAAAAGGCCATAAAAAAGGCCGCGTTAGCGGCCTTAAATTGGGGAACATAGGCCACACGTCAGGCCTATTATGTCATTGAGTTATGGCTTGTACTGCGCGTCTAGTGTAACACCAGAGAACGTTCTGTAAGCATTGATGCTTAAGTGCCAAGTACCTGCTTGTGGATTAGTGAAGGTACAAGTTTCGTTGTTGCCATTTTCATACGGACGACAGTCGTAGCTGCTTGACGTTGGCTGTGAGCCAAACTTAACGAATAAGTCGCCATCACCTGTGCCACCAAATGTCTTCACAGTGAAGTCGCTCATGCCTTCTGGCACCTCAATGGTGTAGTGTTTCCACTGACCACGAGATGCTGAAATATCTTCAACTGTGCCACCGCCAGCTTGCGGAGTACCAGTGCTAGATTCAGTTGTAGTCGCCACTAAGCTAACACCAGAGTATGCTTGGTAACCATTGATCATGACATGGTAAGTACCTGCTTGTGGTGCGTCAAAGCTACAAGTTTCGGTGTTACCGCCTTCATATGGACGACAGTCGTAGCTGCTCGCAGTTGGTTGGCTGCCTTGTTTAACGTAAAGGTCAGCATCACCCGTACCGCCGCTCATAGAGAAAGTAACATTGCTCTTGCCGGCTAATACTTCAAAAGTGAAGAACTGATCGCTGCCTGCTGAGCCGCTAAGGCCAGTTTTAGCCACACCGTCTTCAAGTTCATTGCCAGTTGGTGGCGTAACAACATCACCAAGAGCTGCATCAATAGCTGCAGACGCATCAACAACACCGGTACCACAGCTCGAGCAAGTGCCTGCAAATGCTTTGGTGGTATTTTTTAGGATAGATTCAATTTCATCTGGTGTCGCAGTTGGTTTTACTTGCTTGATTAGCGCAGCAACACCGGCAACGTGTGGTGCAGCCATAGAAGTACCTTGTGAGTAGTGATAGCTATCACTCACTGGTGCATCTGAACCTGAGTTGTGGGTAGACAAAATACCTTCAGGGTCGTTAGCGAAGCTTTGAGCACCACCAGGGGCTGCAACATCGATGTTAGAGCCGTAGTTTGAGTAGTAAGCACGGCTACCATCGCGGCCTACAGAAGCGACATTGATGATGCCACTACAGTTACCCGGGTTATAATTTGCTGAGTTATCGTTATCGTTACCTGCAGCGATGACAATCGCAGCGCCATTATTACGCGCTTGATTAATGGCATTTTGTGTAGTTGAGCTACACGCACCAGAACCACCTAAGCTCATGTTAATAACATCAGCTGGGTTAGCGTTAGCTGGCACGCCAGAAACCGAGCCACCTGATGCCCAAATGATACCATCGGCGATATCTGAAGTTAGACCACCACACTTACCTAGCACACGAACAGGTACTACTTTAGAATCATAAGCAACACCGGCAACACCTTCACCATTGTTGGAAACCGCTGCTACGGTACCTGCAACGTGTGTTCCGTGCCAGCTTGAGTTTCTAGCACTATGGCTGTATCCACACTCGTTTGCAGAAACGGCATCACCTGGATCGCGGGCATCGCTATCACGGCCGCCACCGTCATTGGCTACAGAAATGTCAGAGATCATGTCGTAGCCAGGTAAAATGTTAGCGTTTAAGTCTGTATGTGGACGGTAACCCGTATCCAGTACCGCAACTACAACGCCACTACCGGTTGCTTTATCCCACGCAGCTGGCGCATTGATCCCCGCCGCTGATTCGAAATAGTGCCATTGATCGCTGTAACGCGGGTCATTAGGTGTGGCAAACGGCTGTAGCATTTGGTCGATTTCAATGTACTCAACATTGCCAGACGCCATTACTTCGTCCATAAACGTTTGCGCTTCAGCTGCTGAGAGCTTTTTGTTTGCACGCATAACGTGATGGTTGCTCAGTGCCATTGGACGCACATATTGTGCAGTAGCATTGGCTTTCGCGCTCTTAAACCCTTTAACAAAGCTTTCAGCACGTTGTTGCATCTTAGCTGGAGCCATATCTGTTGATGATAGGCTCATGGTTTGGAAGTTATTATCTTTGTATTTAATGATGAACTGCGTGCTCTGAGTGTTTTGATCTGACAGCTTTTTAGCTGTTGCTGCTAGTGCAGTGTTGTTCATGGTCTCAGTTGGTGCCGCGGTTGCTGCTGTTGCAGTAAATAGTGTGCTTAGTGCAACACTAAGCGCTGCACGCTTAAAATTTTTATTGATTGTCATAATGTTTCCCTAGTTTCTAACTTGTTGTTCAGCTGTTAAAAAAAAGCTGATGGCTACTGAAAGTAAACGTTGCGTTATAAAAAAGAAAGCGCTGTTTTGTTATTTGCACTAATGATTTGGTTATATAGAGATGTATATATGTCTTTTTATTTTTTGTAAGGTGCTGATTAATATAGTTAAGTTTCATTTTTGTGGCTGGGTGGGTAAGTTTTTATTACAATGTAAATGACTGTAAACAAAATGGCTTTAATAGAGTTTCCCCACTAAAAACTCTTTCACTCTAGTTTTTTGCTAGTCCTAAAGTGTTGGTTTTTATTCTGTGATTAGTTATTAATGGTTTGTTTTGGGGCGTTAATATGGCTACAGTGTTAATTGTTTTTACATCCATCCATTTGTAAATGGCAAGTTGCAGCAGAGGGCTTGCTGTGAATTGTGGCATTATCTGGGTATAATTCGCTTTTGCTTTAATTTTTGTAGCGGATGCCTATTTAGTCAGTGGTTCGCTTTTTAAAGTCACGACATCAAAACGGCATTGGTAGGCAAGGGGCCAAATAATAGTGGGTGGTGAGAATAGATATATGCAGCAGCTAGATGTCGTTGTTATTGGCGCAGGCGCCGCGGGGCTAATGTGTGCAGCACAAGCAGGCTATCGCGGTCGCAAGGTGGCGGTTGTTGATATGGGCAAAAAGCCTGGCCGTAAAATTCTTATCAGTGGCGGCGGACGCTGTAACTTTACCAATGAAAACGCGTCGCCGAGTAATTACCTCTGTAAAAACCCCCACTTTGTGAAGTCGTGTCTCAGTCGCTACAGCCAACATGATTTTATCGAACTGGTAGAGCGACACGGGTTGCAATATCACCACAAAACACTCGGACAGCTGTTTTGCGATAACAGCGCGCAAGACATTGTCGATATTTTACTGACTGAATGCCAGTGGGCCGGAGTGGATGTTCACCTGCGCCAAGAAGTTGTGTCAGTAGAGCAAACGGAAGACGGCCGATATCTGGTTAACACCAATACCCAACGCTTTAATTGTGAGTCCTTGGTGGTTGCCTCTGGTGGATTAACGATGCCGAAACTCGGTGCTACACCAATAGGGTATAAAATTGCCGAGCAATTTGGTTTAAGCGTGTTACCTACCACCGCGGCGTTGGTGCCCTTTACTCTGCATGAGCATGACAAAGCACGCTTTGATGGTTTGTCGGGGATCAGCATCGACAGTCTTGTTACTAGCGAGAGCGGAGTGCAATTTCGAGAAAATATCTTGTTTACCCACCGCGGCCTTTCTGGTCCTTCGATTTTGCAAATCAGCTCATTCTGGGAAGCAGGAGAGTATGTTAGTATTAACTTACTCCCTGATGTGAATGTTACAGAGCAATTGCATCAGTGGCGAACGGAGCAGGGGCAAAAGAGCTTGAAGAACCTACTTTGCACCCTGTTGCCTAAGCGTTTTATTGAAGCGCTGATTAACGATGGCAGTATCCCGGATAAAAATGCCAACCAGCTTAGCCACAGTGAAATCGACCTACTAGCAACAACACTCACGCAATGGCAAATAAAGCCCAATGGCACTGAAGGCTACCGAACCGCAGAAGTCACTTTAGGTGGTGTGGATACTGACGAGTTAAGCTCAAAAACCTTTGAAGCTAAAAAGCAAAAAGGCCTGTATTTTATTGGTGAGGTCACCGATGTAACCGGTTGGCTCGGCGGTTATAACTTCCAGTATGCCTGGAGCTGTGGCTGGGCCTGTGGGCAGGCTTGTTAACTAAACAATCACTTAGCGCGATTTCAGCCACTCTTTAACTGGGCTCAACCACTGCTCCTGCGGTAAATAAAACGCGCCATGCTCTTTACCGGTGCTAATGGCTATTTCGCTAAAACTGCTTATTGCAGGGCTTCGGGCTTGCACAAAATCGCATGAGCCTACGCTATCTGAGGTTTCATAAATAGAAAGCACATTGCCGAACAGCTGTAGGTCGGCGTGGCGTTTTACTAGGCCAGCGCAGCCGGCCAAAATCACATAATTCATTTGTGCGTTTTTAAGCTTATCGCTGGCCATAATGGTTAACGCACCACCGCGAGAAAAGCCTACTAAGGTAATATTTCTAGCGGCAACACCAGCATCTAACAGCCGCCCAACGGTGCTTACGAGTGCGTCGCGGTGCAGGTGTGGAGCGATATTCGCAGCACGATGCTGAGCGATTAATGTGTATGACTCATCGGCAAGGGCTTGCTTAATTGCCGGAAAGTCATAGGTGCCAAAGCGCTGATGGACTGGCTTTGGGTTATCCCCTTCGACAATAAAACCATGAGAATAAAACACGTATTTTGCACTGGGATCAATCACTTCGGGTAGTTCTATTTCGCTCGGGTTGGCGCTTGCGGTGGCGCTTAATAGCGCGCTTAAGAAGGGGAGTAAGAATTTCATATTTTTATTTTTTTCAATAAGTTGAATCTAGACAAGGCACGTAACCGCTCAGTTACGTGCCGCTGTGTCTCAGGTTAATTCGCTACAGCTGGTTGGCGAATTGCGCCTCGTTGAGCGCTTGCTCACTTTCTAACTCACCACGGTGGTCACTGGCAAGCTTTTCATATAGCAGTGGCAACACAATTAAGGTAAAGAAAGTACCAATCAACATCCCAGCCACCAAAATAATGCCTATGCTATTTCGGGCCTCGGCACCAGCGCCAGTCACCAGCACCAGTGGGAAGTGGCCAAGCACCGTAGCGCCGGTGGTCATTAAGATTGGTCTCAGACGAGTGGCGGCTGCGCCTTTTACCGCGTCGAACTTCGATTTACCTTCCAGTTGTAGGTGGTTGGCAAACTCCACAATCAAAATGCCATTTTTGGCAATAAGACCAATGAGGGTGATAAGGCCAATCTGGCTGTAGATATTGACCGTGGTTAACGATAAAAATGGCAACATTAACGCCCCAGCCAGTGCCAACGGCGCACAGCCCAACAACACCACCAGTGGGTCGCGCAAGCTATTGAATTGAATAGTCAGTAAAAAGTACACCACCACCATCGCCACCAGTAATACGCCTACCATGGTGTTGCCTTCCTTTCTAAGTTGTCGCGACTCACCAGCATAATCAATTGAGTAATACTGCGGTAAAACCGCTTTAGCAATGTCTTCAACTTGCGATAGACCTTGCTCTTTGGTGATGTGCGGCAATGTTCCCGCCATAATACGAAACGAGCTTTGTTGATTAAACGAACCCAAGACTCGCGGGCTGGTAAAGGTGCGCAAGGTGGCAAAAGCAGAAACTGGGATCAGTTCGCCGCTGTCGGTGCGGATCTGCATGTTGAGTATATTCTCAGGATTATAGCGCTGATTATCACCGACAATGGGGATCACGCGATAGGCCTTACCGTCTTTGTTAAAGTAATTAGCAAAGTTATTCGACATATAAATGCTGAGCTGCTGGTTCACTGCTGCCAGATCTAACCCCAAATCGGCAACCAATTCACGGTCAATTTCAAGCTCAGCTTGAGGCAGGTCGAGTTTCAAATCGGTGTTTACAAACATAAAACTACCGCTGGCATTGGCCTGCTTTATGATTTCATCCGCGTACTTTTTCATGGTTTCAGGGGCGTCATTGGCGCGCAATACTAACTCAACATCAAATTGACCAGCGGTGGGTAAAGAGGCTGGCAGAATAGGGAATAGGCTAAGACCGGTGACACTGCCTAAACGACCATATAAGTCATAAAGTAAGTCATGCACTGAGTGTTCGCGTTGCTCAAATGGCTCCAGTTCAACGCCACCAAAGCCCGCTGCGGCGGTGAGTATTTGCCATGTAAACTGCGCCCCCTCGGTGTTATTCATAACCCGTGCGGTGTCATTCATTTTCTCCGCCGTGTAGGCTTGCGAAGACTCCGGCGGCGCTTCTACAACCACTTGTATGCTGCTTTGGTCTTCAATCGGCGCGAGCTCTTTTTGCGACAAAATATAAAACGGCGCTGATAACAATGAAAACACAATGGCAATGAAAAACACCTGTGGTCGCCACTGAAAGAGTGTATCTAAGGCTTTTGAATAAAAGGCTTGGAGGCGGTCAAAATAGCCATTGACGCGCTGAGTAAACTTGCCTTCTTTACCTCCTTCGGGGTTTACATAAGCACTCATGATGGGCGACAACGTAATAGCCACTAAGCCTGAGATCAGCACCGCAATGGCCAAAGTAAAGGCAAATTCACGGAATAGGAAACCCGTCAGGCCGGTTAAAAAACCAATCGGTGCATACACCGCCGCCAAGGTCAGAGTCATGGCAATAATTGGCACTAATAACTGTCTTGAGCTGATCAAGGCTGCTTGTAGGCGAGGCTTGCCTTCGCGCATATGGCGAGCGACATTTTCTACCACCACGATGGCATCATCTACCACCAATCCCACCGACAAGACAATAGCTAAAATAGTTAATAGGTTGAGCGAAAAGCCCACCACAGAAATCACCGCAATGGCGCCAAGGATCGAGATAGGGATCGTCACCAGTGGTACCATGGCGGTTCTAAATGAGCCCATCATGGCAACTACTACAATGCCCACCAATAACACGGTTTCCGCTAGGGTAGTAAAAATTTCTTTTATGGAATCGCGCATGTAAAGGGTGCCATCGTAACCAATGGTGATGTGCATGCCATTGGGAAGCAGGGTGTTGATTTCATCGAGCTTAGCGTACAAGGCATCGCCAATTTCTATCTCATTGGCACCTGGCAGTGCCCAAACGGCTACAAATACCGTATCGTGGTAATCCAATCGCGCGGTCACCATGCCCTCAGCTTCACCCACTTTAACCTCGGCCACAGCATCTAGAGTCAGTTGGGTGCCATCCACTTCTTTGACCACTAAGTTTTTAAACTCGGCAACGCTCTTCAGGCTAGTATTGGCCATCACATCAATACGTTGGTGGTTATTTTCACTATAGCCTATGGTGGCGATGGTGTTGTTTGCCTGCAAGGCGCGATAGACATCGCTGGCACTTAAGTCATAAATGGCGAGCTTTTCCGGGTCGAGCAAAACGCGCATGGCCGGGTTGCGGCCACCTTCCAACGTTACCTTTTGCACCCCGTCGATATCCGACATGGAAGGCACCACGTTGCGAATTAAATAATCACTCACTTCATGGCGGGGAAGGCCTTGTGATTCAACATCAAGATAAAATACCGCATAAGGGCTATCGGTACGCACGATTTGAATCGCAGGATCTTCCGCACCGGTAGGCAGTTCAAACTTAATTTGATTCAACCGAGTGGTGAGTTCTGCTAGGGCATCGGTGGTATTGTGATTGAGCTCTAACCAAGCGGTCACTTTACTCAGTCCTGAGGTAGTCACCGAATCAACATAATCCACCCCAGGTACCGTTGAAGCTACTCGCTCAATGGGTTCTGTGACATAACCTTTAACCACATCGGCGGCAGCACCGGTGTAAACGGTATTTATCACTAAAGAGGCGCTTTCTATTTTTGGATACTGCTGTATTGAAATATCACGAGCGGCGTTCACTCCGGCAATAATAATCAAGACACACAACACCACCGCGAGCACCGGACGGTTAATGAAAATATCCATCAATGAGGGTTTGTTTTCATGTAATGAGCTCATTATTGCGCCTCGCTTTGCTGTCCTGCTGCTGCGGTTTGCTCGGTATAAACTAACAAATCTTCTTGCAGTTTAAAGGCGCCCTCGGTGGCGATAAATTCGCCTCCAGATAAACCCGATAACACCAGCTGCTGATCCGCCACTTTTTCACCTAGGGTGACCTTTACCGGTTTCGCCCGCCAATTTTGTTGTTGGTCTTTTTCTAAGCGGTAAACAAATTCACCAAAGTGATTGCGGGTAATGGCGTTACTTGGCACCACCGCGGCCTTCACCGTTTTGGTCGGGACGAATACCGCAGCCATTTGGTTATGGCTGTACTTTGCCGCTGGGTTGGCCAGTAGCGCGCGGTAACCTTGCTGTCGTGAGCCCATATCTAACGCGGCATTTTTAGCAATGACTTGGGCATCCACGGAGCTGTTGCTGCCTGCGACTTTAACGCTCACCTTATCACCCAGCTTTGGCTGTGGCAGGGTTTGTGGCACTTGAAAATCCACCCAAATGGCGTCGTCATTGCCCACCAAGGTGGTAATGGCACTGTTGGCATCAAGCAACTGACCTGATTGATATTGGTCGAGACCGGTTTGCCCGGCAAACGGAGCGCGAATGGTCTTTTTTTCTATGAGTGCTGTTAGTCGTTGTACTTGCGCTTGATTAACGGCGACCTCTGCCGCTGCACGGTCAACTTCATCTGGGCTAATGCGCTTCTCAGCCAATAGCTTTTTAAAGCGCTGGTAGGTGGACCCGGCTAGCTTCACTCGGGCTTTTGCTGCTTGCAAGTCCGCTTCGTCAATGCTGGTATCGAGTTTAATTAGCACCTGATTGGCGCTTACTTGCTCACCTGGGGCAAATCCTACGTAGGTGATGGAACCTGGGTATTCATTACTAATGGTGAGCGTTTGGCGAGCCTGAAGCTGACCCACCACTTTGACCGATTGTTGATGCTCTGTGGTGGTGACATACGTGCTTTTTACCGCCGCTGAAGGTTCGGGAAAAGATTCTCCAAAGGCAATAGCCGCTTGTATTTGTTTAAATTTTATCAAACCCAGTGCAGCAATGACGATGATGATGATAAAACTGGCACTAAGCCAACGCTTGATGTTCATACTTTCTCCTCTAGTCCTTTAACGCAGCTCAAGCTTTTCAAGCTCGCCTTCAATCCGAGTCAGTGACTCATCAGTGATGGGGTATCGCCAAGGGTAGCTGTTTAATAGCCGTACTGCACTACGAATAATGGGGTGGTTAATAGCCAAGGGCGCTTGTAATGATGCATTACCTTGGGTGATTTGTTTGGTTTGCTGGATCCGCTGTACTTGATCGTGACCAACATTCAGTGCCCAGCCGCTGATCATAATTTCTTCGATGATCTCATCTAGGTTAGGTACGTCGAGCAGCTCTTTGGCGTCGACACTTTGCAGTAAGGTTTGCTTAAATAGCTCCTCACAGCGGCCGCAGGTGTTGATCACTTTTTCAGTCCAAAACGGTGAGGCGCGGCGGATCACCGCTTCATTGGTAGAGAGCGATTGCAGATCGTAATCAAATGCGAAGCGCTGCATTTTTTCTGGCGCAACCAAGCAAACCGCTAACACCCGCTCTGGGGTATGCAGTGGCAAGGAAAGCACTTGCTCATAAATGCTCGATGCATGACGAAAGGACTCGCAGGCCAGTGCCAATACAAGGTCTTCTTTTGATTGCACAAACTTATATACCGAGCCCATGGATAGCCCGGCGCAGACCGCCACCTTGGCCATGGTAAAGTCGGTCACAGAGGAGTCATTAATGCATTGCTCTGCAGCTGAGAGGATCATGCGCTGCTGAGTTTGCTGATCGTATTTAGGTGCTGGTGCCATAGCTTCTCTACTGTATAAAAACGAATAAGGTTCGAATGAAGTTCAATTATAATCAAAAAAGTGATTTGGTTAATGATTATACCTACGTGTGGTGAGTGTTTTTTGTTCAGAAAAAATTGGCAAGTAGGGTTGTTTTACGCCCTGCAATCACAGTGAGGCTGCAAGCTGGCTTAGGCTCTGGCCAGCTCGCTACGATCGCCCATCCAGCGTAAAATGATGGGCTCAATAATATCACCGTGTTGCTGAAGCAAGGTGAATGCGAGGCTTCTTACTTGGGGTAATAAATGTTTATCGCGACTTAAATCGGCAATTTTCAGCTCCGCCAATCCGGTTTGTTTGGTGCCAAGGACTTCACCTGGGCCGCGGATCTCCAAGTCGCGCTCGGCAATCACAAAACCGTCATTACTTTCTCTAAGTACCCCTAAGCGCTTTTGTGCCGTAGCCGAAAGCGGCGCATGATACAGAAGCAAGCAGTGTGAGGCGATATCCCCTCGACCGACGCGGCCACGCAATTGGTGAAGCTGCGCCAAGCCAAGGCGCTCTGGATTTTCAATAATGATTAAGCTGGCGTTAGGCACATCAACGCCCACCTCAATAACCGTTGTGGCCACCAAAACATCCGTTTTGCCTTGCTTAAAGTCGTCCATAATAGCTTGTTTTTCGGCGGCTTTCATGCGCCCATGCACCAGCGCAATTGCCAGCTCTGGCAGCGCCTCGGCGAGCTCTTTTGCGGTATCTTCCGCAGCCTGACACTGTAATGCCTCAGATTCATCAATTAAGGTGCATACCCAATAAACCTGACGCTTATCCGCGCTGCAGGCGTGCTCTACTTTTTCTATTACCTCGCTACGGCGGGTATCGGGCACCGCTACAGTGGTAATAGGCGTACGCCCCGGAGGCAGCTCATCAATAATGGAGGTTTCTAAATCGGCATAAGCCGTCATTGCTAAGGTTCTTGGAATGGGGGTGGCAGTCATTACTAGTTGGTGAGGATAACAGTCGCCAAACTTACCTTTTTCTCTGAGTGCTAAACGTTGATGGACACCAAAACGGTGTTGTTCATCAATAATGATCAGTGCCAGATTGGCAAACTGCACCTGCTCTTGAAACAGGGCATGAGTACCCACCACCATTTGCGCTTGCCCGGATGCGATGCGCTCCAGTGCTTGGGCACGCTCTTTGCCCTTGGTTTTACCACCCAGCCACACGGTTTCAATACCCAAAGGCTGAAACCAGCGAACAAAATTAAGGCCATGCTGCTCAGATAAAATTTCGGTGGGGGCCATCAAGGCCACTTGATAGCCCTCGGCAATCGCAGTTAACGCACTTAATGCCGCCACTAAGGTTTTCCCTGAACCTACGTCCCCTTGGACTAAGCGCATCATCGGATAAGGATGTTGTAAATCGCCTTTTACTTCGGCCACCACACGGCTTTGGGCATTGGTTGGCGCAAATGGCAAGGTGGCTAAAAACCGTGCCTCTAAGGGGTGGCTTGGCGGCAAGGAAACCGCTTTTACCGCTTGGCCTTTTTGCCTCAGCTGTAGCAGGCTGAGGTTTTGCGCGAGCAGTTCTTCAAACGCTAACCGCGCTTGTGCCGGGTGCTGGCCTAATTCCAGTTGCGATAGATTGACTTCATGGGGTGGGCGATGCAGCAATAATAACGCGTCTTTTAGGCTCTGTTGTGACGGTCGATATTGTGGTGGCAAGTAATCTGGAACGTCGTATTTACGCAGCAGTTCCACAGCCTGATCGGCAATGGCGCGAATACTTAACTGTTTCATCCCTTCGGTGGTAGGGTACACCGGTGTTAGCGTTGCCAGTGCCGGATCGGTTGGCGCCGAACGCGACTCTTTGATGCTGTATTCTGGGTGCGCCATTTCAAAGCCATAGCGGCCTCGGCGCACCTCGCCAAAACAGCGCATCACTTTACCTGCTTGCATGGCGTTCTTTTGCGCGGCATTAAAGTTAAAGAAACGCAGGCCAATGCGACCTGTACCATCATTGATATAGCACACCAGCATGCGCCGCTTACCTTGGGTTATCTCGCAGCGCTCTATTTCGCCTTCAATACTCACGTGGCTGTGCAGTTGCAGCTCGCAGATCGGATAGGTTCTGGCTCTGTCTTCGTATCGCAGCGGCAGGTGAAAGAGCATGTCTTGCACCGACTTAATACCGAGCTTTGCAAGGCGCTCAGCGGCTTTTGGGCCCACACCTTTTAAATCGGTAATGGGGTAAGTGGCCAAATTAGGTGTCGACATGCTCATCCTCTAGCGCCATTGCAGTTATTTCTTTTGACTAAACTTAAGAATATCCCAAAATGTGTCATCGGCGACAATCTCACCGTGTTCGTCCAGTGCCGGGTAAGGCAATCCCTTGTCGCGACAACGAGTTGCTATAATTGGATGACAGCCCTCAAAAAGCAACTTATGTTTGACCACAGGATCCATCATATCGGTGCGCTGATACAAACCGGCAGCGTCACGTTGGCGCTGTGCTTCATACAAAATAAGGGCTGCAGCCACCGACACGTTTAATGACTGCACCATGCCTTGCATCGGAATAACAATGTGCTGATCGGCATGTTCAAGGGCACGGTCAGAAATTCCCAAGCGCTCTTGGCCAACGATAATGGCGGTAGGCTTAGTATAATCAATCTCGCGAAAATCGACGGCACTGTCGCTTAAGTTGGTCGCCAGTAGTTGTACCCCTGGATTTTGTTCGCGGATCGTCGCTACCGCGTCATCAATATGCTCATGCATGTGGGTTTCGACCCAGTTTTTACTGCCACCCGAGGTGTTGTTGGTGAGGCGGCGTTGCTCTTGTGGCCATACTGCATGAATGTGATGACAGCCAACGGCATCTGCGGTACGCACGATAGCCGATAAGTTGTGGTGTTTGTGTACTTCGTCCAAACACACCGTGAGATCGGTTTGGCGTCTATCTAACACGCTTTTTACTCGATGGAATCGTTTCTCTGCCATCTATTTTCTACTCTAATCAAAAAACTGCCGCGATTATAACAAAAAAGCGGCTAGGGCATAACGGTACGCTGAATCGGGTTTTGCAGCGAGATCAGGGTTTCGGTGGATTGAATGGACTCTATGGTTTGCACCTTGTTGATTAAGACGTCTTGCAAGTGATCAATAGAGCGAGCCATCACCTTAATAAAAATACTGTAATTACCGGTGGTGTAGTAGGCTTCCACCACCTCTTCAAACGCCTCTAACTGTGCAATGGCACCAGGATAATCACCGGCATGTTTGAGGTTAATGCCAATAAAACAGCACACGTCGTAGCCTAACTGTTTGGCGTTAATGCTTACCTGAGTGCCCTCGATAATGCCTGCCTGCTTCATTTTTTCTACCCGAACATGAATGGTGCCGGCGCTCACCGAAAAGCGTTTTGCTAATTCGGCGTAGGGCGTGCGAGCATTTTCTTTTAATGCGTGCAGTATCGATTTATCTAAATTATCGATTTCGTAATTTTCCATGGGACTTCTCTACCTTGATTAAGGATTATTTAAAATTTATAGCATATTTTTGTTGAAAATAATTATGTAAAGCTGTTTTTGTTATGGGTTATTGCGTTTTTTGTTTGATTCTTTAAATATGAGCTCAAGCAGTTAAGAATAATTGGGAATGAGGACCGAATTATGTTGAGCAAGTATCAAGAAAGCCAAAAGCAAATCGCCCGCGTTAAGCAAGTGTTTTCCAGTCAGTTAACCGAACAGTTAGGATTAATCGAGGTGCAGGCTCCTATTTTAGCCCGCCTTGGCGATGGTATACAGGATAACCTCAGTGGTCATGAGCAAGCGGTAAAAGTAAACGTTAAAACCTTGCCGGAAGCACAATTTGAGGTGGTGCACTCTTTGGCAAAGTGGAAGCGTAAGACCCTAGGTGACTATGGTTTCGCCGTCGGGGAGGGGTTATATACCCATATGAAAGCCTTGCGTCCGGACGAAGATAAGCTGTCGCCAATTCACTCGGTGTATGTGGATCAATGGGATTGGGAAAAGGTTATTTGCGCCGACTCAGAGCGCTCGCTTGCGAAATTAAAGGAAACGGTTGAAACCTTATACCGCGCAATAAAAAAAACCGAACAAGTGGTGGCAGACGAATTTGGTCTCGAACCGTTCTTGCCAGACACTATCACTTTTGTACACACTGAAGCGCTGCGTAAGATGTACCCTGATTTTAGCGCTAAGCAGCGCGAAAAAGCCATTGCACAAGAGTACGGCGCGGTGTTTTTAATTGGTATTGGTGGGGCGCTGGGAGATGGCCAAATTCATGATGTTCGCGCTCCAGACTACGATGATTGGTCAACGCCAACGTGTGAGCAATATCAGGGGTTAAACGGCGATATTTTAGTTTGGAACCCGGTGCTTGAAGATGCCTTTGAAATTTCTTCGATGGGTGTTCGAGTGTGCCCAGATTCCCTAGCACGGCAATTACAGCTAACCGATGATCAAGCGCGGTTACAATTAGAATGGCACCAACAATTAGTGGCCGGTGAATTGCCGCAAACCATAGGCGGTGGTATTGGTCAGTCACGCCTAGTGATGTTGCTCTTGCAAAAGCAACACATTGGCCAGGTGCAAGTAGGAGTTTGGCCAGAAGAAGTTCGCCGCAGTGTGGACGGGCTATTGTAGGCGCGGTTTGAAATCGTAAGGCAAACTCACTGCTACAATGGAATATTGTTGTAGGCGCGGCTTTATGCCGCGCTAGATTGAAATATAGAGCAAAACAGTACAACGCATTGCTCCTTTGATTTCGAGGAATAAACCACAGTTGCATAGGTTTCTGGGTTACACATTATGCGCGGTTTATTCCTCACTTTTTTCTTCTCACCATTGATAGTGTATTCTTACTTGTTAAGACGGTATAATCCCCAGTTTTAGCGCACCTGATGGCTCGAGAAACGCGTATTTTCTCGGCCCACACTGACTCTTGAGAACGACTATGACAGCACCTACACACGGTAATTTATTTATCCTTTCGGCCCCTTCTGGTGCCGGAAAATCGAGTTTAATAAAAGCCTTGTTGGAACAGCACCAAGACATAAAAGTGTCGGTGTCTCACACCACTCGTGCTCCGCGTCCTGGTGAAGAAAACGGCGTGCACTATCACTTTGTTTCGGTAAATGAATTTAAACAGTTGATAGAGCAAGGTGACTTTTTTGAATGGGCGCAGGTATTCGAAAATTACTATGGTACCTCGAAAAAAGCCATTGAGGAGCAGCTGGCAGCTGGCATCGATGTGTTTTTAGATATTGATTGGCAAGGGGCGCGCCAAGTGCGTGAGCTGATGCCCGAGGTGAAAACCATTTTTATATTACCGCCTTCCACTGCTGAGCTAGAGCAGCGCTTAAACGGCCGTGGACAAGACTCACAAGAGGTCATTGCTGGGCGTATGGCCGAGGCAAAGTCGGAAAGCTCGCATTATGATGAGTTTGATTATATTCTGGTCAACGACGATTTTGACCAAGCCCGCAAAGAGCTTGAGCACATTGTGCTGGCAGCTCGGTTAGAACAGCAGGCACAAAAAGTGCGTCACCAAGACTTAATCGCCGAACTGCTAAAATAAGATAAAACTTAGCTGAAAGTCAGGTTTTTTAATCATCAATACTTGGCGAAAGGCTAGACATACAGTAAACTAGCTTTTTGCAAAATGAACTGAATTTGGAGTGCTTCGATGGCTCGCGTAACTGTAGAAGATGCAGTAGATAAAATTGGTAACCGCTTTGACTTGATTTTAGTAGCAGCGCGTCGCGCTCGCCAAATTTCTGTAGGCGGTAAAGATCCTATGGTTGAAGCTGAAAACGACAAGCCAACCGTAATCGCGCTACGTGAAATTGAGGAAGGTTTTGTGACTACGGACTCGCTTGATATCATCGACCGTGAAGAGCAGCAAAACCAAGAAGCAGCGGAAATGGCTGCTGTAGCTGCAATCGTTGGTGGCAATCGCTAAACCAACCGCACTATACCTTAGTATACGAGTAATAATGCCAGCTTTTGCTGGCATTATTCTTTTTAACACCACGCATTTTTTCTCGATGAAGATACTGTGACTGCGGCTAATTGGTCATTGGCATTGCGGGTGTTTCGTCGTATATTCTATTGCTATAACCTATAAAGCTTGGCTGCTGCGCGTAGCTTCTGAGGAACATTGGAGTGTGAATGTATCTGTTTGAAGGCCTAAAAAAGAAAATATCAGAATATCTGTCGCCAGAAGACGTTGAGCTGGTGCAAAAAGCCTACGTGGTAGCCAGAGAAGCCCATGAGGGACAGACGCGCTCAAGTGGTGAGCCTTATATCACGCACCCCGTTGAAGTTACGCAAATACTTGCTAGCATGCGCCTTGACCATGAAACTTTAATGGCGGCGTTAATGCACGATGTTATTGAAGACACTGACTTTAGCCAAGATGACTTGGCGGAGATCTTTGGTGAAACCGTGGCGGAACTGGTTGAAGGCGTGTCGAAGCTTGATAAACTCAGCTTTAAAGACAAAAAAGAATTCCAAGCCGAAAACTACCGCAAAATGATCATGGCGATGACCCAAGATATTCGGGTGATCCTCATTAAACTTGCCGACCGCACTCACAATATGCGCACCTTAGGTGCACTGCGCCCTGATAAGCGCCGTCGTATTGCTCGTGAAACGTTAGAAATTTACGCACCAATTGCCAATCGTTTAGGTATTCACGATATTAAAAATGAGCTTGAAGATCTCGGTTTTCAGGCACTTTACCCAATGCGTTATCGTGCACTCCGTTCTGAAGTAGCCAAAGCGCGGGGTAATCGTAAAGAAGTGATCAGCAACATCCAATCGGAAATCGAGTCACGCCTAGAAGAGGCGGGCATTGTAGGTTCAGTCAGCGGCCGCGAAAAGCATTTATACAGTATTTACCGTAAGATGCTCAATAAAGAGCTGATGTTCAACGAAGTGATGGACATTTACGCCTTCCGTATTAACGTTGATAGTTTAGATACTTGTTATCGTGTACTGGGTGTTGCCCACAACCTCTATAAACCCATTGAAACCCGCTTTAAAGACTACATTGCCGTGCCTAAAACCAATGGTTATCAGTCATTGCATACCTCATTAGTTGGGCCACATGGTATTCCGGTTGAGATCCAAATTCGAACCCATGACATGGATCACATGGCAGACAAAGGGGTTGCTGCCCACTGGATGTATAAAAAAGCGGGCGATAACGCCGGCCATACCGCGCAGCAACGTGCAAGGCAATGGATGCAGAGCTTACTTGAGCTGCAACAAAGTGCTGGATCGTCGTTTGAGTTTGTGGAAAACGTCAAAACCGAATTGTTCCCAGAAGAAATTTATGTCTTTACTCCGGATGGTCGCATTGTTGAGTTGCCAATGGGCGCAACCGCGGTCGATTTTGCCTATGCAGTACATACCGACGTGGGTAATACCTGTGTTGGCGCACGAGTAAATCGCAAACCATATCCGTTAAGTAAAGCCTTAGACACAGGACAAACCGTTGAGGTGATCACCAGCTCAGGCGCACACCCCAATGCCACTTGGTTAAACTTCGTGGTGACTGGCAAGGCGCGCTTAGGGATCCGCAATTACCTCAAGAGTCAGCAACAAGAAGAAGCGATTCAGTTAGGTCGCCGGTTACTCGACTCAGCTCTTGGCGAATACAAGCTGGAAGATATTCCACAAGAGCAAATCGACAGTGTGCTGGCCGAGCACAGTTTAAATACACTGTTGGAGCTGTTAGTGGAAATTGGCAGCGGCAACATTATGAGCCTCTTGATTGCTAAGCGCTTGCTGCAAGATGACAAAGCCGTAGAAGACATCGCCAAAGACGCCAAAGCCGCTATCATCGGTACTGAGGGCATGTTGGTAACGTATGCCAAGTGTTGCCGCCCGGTGCCTGGAGATGAGATCACGGCGTATGTGAGCCAAGGCAAAGGGCTTATGGTTCACCGCCAAGAGTGTAAAAATATTAAGGGTTGGCAAAACGAACGCTCGAAGTATTTCGTAGTGAAATGGGAAGACAACCCAGAGAAAGAATACATCGCCGCTCTGCGAGTTGAGATCATTAACCATCAAGGTGCGCTGGCTAAGCTAACCAATGTGGTGGCTGCCGCGCAAGCGAATATTGTTGAGATCGCAACGGAAGAGAAAGAAAGTAATTTATACGTGATTGATTTTGGCGTCACAGTGAAAAACCGAGTTCATGTCGCCGACATTATGCGACGGATCCGAGTGATGCCAGACGTACAGCGCGTATACCGTAAAAAATAAAGGAAAACGAATGAACAAAGCAATTATATCAACAGACAAAGCACCTGCTGCCATTGGGACTTATAACCAAGCGGTAAAAGTAGGCACTGCGGTTTATTTGTCTGGTCAGATCCCACTGGTGCCAGAGACCATGGAATTTATTTCTGAAGATTTTGCTGAGCAAACCCACCAAGTATTTAAGAACCTCATTGCGGTTTGTGAAGAGGCTGGTGGTGAGCTGCAAGATATGGTCAAAGTAAATATTTTCTTAACGGATTTAAGCAACTTCGCTACCGTTAACGAGATTATGTCACAGTACTTTAGAACGCCTTACCCAGCCCGTGCGGCGATTGGGGTTAAAGAGCTACCGAAAGGCGCACAAATTGAAATTGATGGCATCATGGAGTTACCATCAACCAACTAATAGTTTGTAATTGATAGTAAAAAGCCGCTATTAAGTGGCTTTTTTTATGTCATTGTAGCGAGCTTGTTTATTGACCCGCGGTCTTAAAGTCGATTTTTACTTTGCTTTCTTGCAGTGTGGCAGTGCAGGGCGGGTAGCTGCGAGTGGTCTTTTGAACGCGGTCGAAAATATGGATCTCCACACCACTGTGCAGTGCTTTATTAGCAGAGAGCTTAGTGCCTTCAAGCAGGGCATGAAGCTCTTGCTCAAGCTGACTTAATTGCTTTTCTAGCTGCTCTGCCTGTTGGCAGTAATGCATTTGTGTGGCGCCGATCTTGGTTTTAAGCTGCTGCTTTTTCTCGTTATCTTTAACTAGCTCTGCTTTTTCAATGGCTTGTTGAAGCTGATCTAATGATTCATTAGTGGCCGCCACTTCTTTAAATAATTGGTCGGTGTCTTCGGTGATCTTGAGGCCTTTACGGGCTAAGTACACCATCATCTTAGCACCAGACTCACTGCCTATTTCTCCTGCCACCACCATTTGTGCATCAACGATGGTACCACCAATAAGTTTACCGTTTGGATGCTCACCGGTACCCACTTGAATAAGCTTATTGGCTTTAATATCGCAATGGTTACTTTGCTTACTGATAAAGACGTTGTCACCTTCAAGGTAGGTGTATTGGCCATGGGCAATGTCGATATTGCCTTTGGCGATCAATTGGCAGGTGAGGCTTTGATCGTTATTTTGGTGATCTAAGTGACCAATTACGCCGCCTTTTACTTCAATATTCCCGCCAGCTACGAGCTGTCCCGATTCCACCGTGCCCATCACAGTGATATCACCTTGGGCTGTTACTTTCATACCAGGGTCGACATTGTGGGTAACAATAACGCTGCCATTAAAGTCAACGTGGCCACTTTTAACATTGACGTCGGCAATGGTAAAGACATCATCAACCCGCATGCCATTGGCAATATCTGAGGGGCAGCCAGCAATGGTTGCTATCAGCTCAAGTGGATTGTTGGGGTTTATCTCGGTGCCTTCTCCTGGAGTTAATTGAAAGCTTTCTCCGGCTTTGGCTTCAATAGTATCGCCGGTAACAGTAAAGCCCTCTTTCCCTGGCGTTGCCGGTTTTTGGGTTGCCAATAAGTCGCCGGGAGCGACACTGGCTAACTTACCAAAGTCGCGCATATCAACGGTGCCGTCTTCTCGTAACTTCGGCTGTTTAAGACGCTCTTTTAAGGTTTGCACATGGGGGAGCAGTTTTGCCGCTTGGCCATCTTGGGGTGGCCGACCTTGGGCAATGAGCCCTGAGGCCTCTTCGCCTGGTGACAGCTCAAACTGCTTACTGAGGATTTGCTCCAAATAGGCTTGTTTGTAACCGCGACTGACTCCCGCTTTAACAATGACTTTTTTGGCGTCATCGAGGCTTATTTTTTTGCCACCCTTAGCGGTGACAAGTTTGCCATAAGCTTGCATTTTGTCATCGGTGAGGGTCACTGTAAATTCAGCATCACATTGTTTTGCAACAACAATCTGGCTTTCAGGAAAGTCGCTGTCAAAGTAGGCGTTAATGGCATCATGGTCTATTTCGCAGTCGGCATACGGCGACTTTTCCAGTGCCTCGATAATAAAAGCAGCACTTGGCGGTGAAGCACTCTTCACATCCATTAAAATATTACCGTTGTGTGCTAGCTTAAACACCAGAACTTCCCCATCAAAACTTCTTTCCTAATAGCTTCAGCTTGCAAAATAAACACCAAATGGTCAAGTGCTTAGGCTAAAAATCTTGATATTAGTCAGCATTGCTAACGTAAGCAGTGAAATTGGACTTTTTCTAATACTTTTAACTGATTAGAAAAGAACGCTCTGGGGATTGGAGTCACAGATCTGGGACTGACAAGTGAGCATGTTGCAATAACATTTTTAACGCTTCTGGCACCACCTTTTTATGACTGGAAATGGCATAAAAGTACTCATAAATACCAGGCAGGGATTGATATTGACTTAGGATCCCTTGCGCTATTTCATCTTTAACGACCACCGCAGGCAGTACCGCAACGGCGCCACTATCACGTGCAAGCAGACGCATCATTGCCATGTCGTCCACTTCGGCGAGAATGTCTGGGAAGTATTGGTATTGCGCACACAAGGCGTTAAAAGCTGTGCGCAAATCGGAACTGTTGGGCGGTAATATCCAGCGAGTATCGGCAAAACCGTAGGGGAAAGTGCTTTTTGGGTCCAGCTCTGGAGGCCCAATAATTGCGAGAGGTTGTTTCGCTACCTGTTGGCACTGCCAAAAAGGGTCGGAAGTATCGGCGTTGACGGTGCGGTTGGTAAGTACTAAATCGATTTCATAATTGCTTAAGCCGTTTAGTAATTCCGCCATGCTGCCGGTTTGCAATTTTATTTGCACATCACTGCGCTGCATTAGGGGGCTTATAAACGCCTCGACAAAGTTTCGCGATAGCGTTGTGAGTACCCCTATGGTGATGTGTGTGGTCGACTGTACTCCTTTACTCAATAACGCTTCTAACTCTTGACCTGTGGTGAAGATATCATTGGCGTAGGTGAGCACATGTTTGCCTTGATCGGTAAGCATAAGGCGGCGACCAACCCGCTCAAATAACGCCACATCCATGTTGTGCTCAAGCTGCTTTATTTGCGCTGAAAGAGCCGACTGGGAAATGTGCAGGGCTTTTGCTGCCTGGGTTAAATTGCCCACTTTGGCCACTTGCCAAAAGTAAAAGAGATGATGGTAATTCAGTCGGCTCATTGCTAATCCATACATAAAACAGAACGAATGCTTAAATTATATCTATTTTTCTTGAGTTAGAAAGGCTGAAATAATAACGACAGTCTAAAAAGGGGATAGCACGTGATATTAAACGCTTTAGTTGTCTTACTACTGTTACTGTTTATTGCGGCGGCCTGGTTTATGGGGCAGCCAAAACGAAAAAATACCGCATTGTTTCGGGCTACCAATCTGTTTTCATTAACCAGCCTGACGCTACTGCTGTTGCTTTGGGGAGCGTGGTGGCAAAACAGCGCAAAGCTAAGTGTGCTGTTTGAGCTGTCGTTATTGCGCTTAACCATACTCTCTTTAATTGTCTTTATGAGCTTTGTGCTGCTGCGTTATTCCATTCATTACCTCGATGGCGATAAAGACAGAGGCCGTTACTTTCGTAATTTACTGACCACGCTGTTTAGTGTGTCATTGGTGGTGCTAAGTGACCACCTAGTGCTTTTTTGGTTGGCCTGGATGGGCATTAGCTTAAGCTTGCACCGACTGCTGTTATTCTATCCAAACCGTCCTCGCGCCGCCTTGGCAGCCCATAAAAAGTTTATCTTAGCGCGCCTAGCCGAGGGAGCCCTACTGACGGCATTTATCTGCTTATACCTCAGCACCGACAGCCTACAGATCAGCACTATCACTGCGTATTACGCTCAACATACAGGGGAATTGCAGCCCTTAGAGCAAACCGCGGCTATTTTACTGGCCTTAGTGGCGCTAATTAAGTGTGCACAGTTACCGGTGCATGGTTGGCTTATGCAAGTGGTGGAATCACCAACCCCAGTCAGTGCGCTACTCCATGCTGGCATTATTAATCTCGGTGGTTTTTTGATTATGCTGTTCGGCCCTCTAGTGCTAAATGTGCCAGCGGCAAAGTGGTTACTGCTGGTAGTGGCTGGTTTCACCACCTTGCTAGCGGCATTGATTATGACCACCCGGATCAGCCTTAAAGTGCGTTTAGCTTGGTCTACCAGTGCTCAGATGGGCTTAATGCTGGTGGAGTGTGCTTTGGGATTATACGAGCTGGCGTTACTGCATTTGTTAGCCCACTCTGCTTACAAAGCCCATGCCTTTTTAAACTCAAGCCAATGGGTGCACGAAGACTTAAAACGCCGTCTATGTGCGCAGACGGAGCCGACACTGTGGCAATGGTTTTTCAGTTTGGTCATGGCAACCGCGATCACCGTAACGGGCGCGCTGCTGATTAATTATCACGGGCCTGTGAGTATTTGGGTGTTGTTTAACGGTGCCCTTACGGTATGGCTGGCACTGCGTTTTGAACAGCAAGCGCTGAGCAGTTATGTGCGTATTGTGATGGTTGCCGCCTTGTTATTAGGAGCTTACAGCGTACAAAAATGGCTTTTCTCCTTTGCTGTAACGCTACCTAGTGAGCTCAGAGCTGAGGCTCTTGGCGCCGCCGATATTTGGGTCATGCTGCTGGTGATAAGCTTAATTGTGGTGAACTATCTGCTTTATTACCGCGCCGGCTCTGCCAAAGTGCAGCGCATGTCACGAGCTTTGTATGCTGGCTTGTATCTCGATGAATGGATGACGCGCTTGACTATCTTGCTTTGGCCAGTGCACTTACCCACCAGTAAAAAACAGAAGCGTCTTGCGATGCACCATTATGTTGCCACTCATGAGGAGCAAAAATAATGTCAGCGACACCGTTAACGTCACCTGAGCTTGAATTATCTGCACCGCAGTTAGAGCAGTTAAATGCTGCAGAGCAGCGCATTGCACCGACTTGGCCATTAGATCAGTTAATCGCAGTGAATCCTTTTTGGGGAATGCGCGAGCAGCTGTTTGATAATGTGGCCACCAAAATGAGCGCATTGGCACAGGTGCGCATGCTGATGCCCATCGCTTTTTATTTACAACAGTGGCAGCAAGGGGAGATCACCGAAGCGGGCTTACTGGCCGCGGCTAAGCACTATCAACTTAATAAGTCGCCGCGAGAGTTGCTCAATTGGCTGAAAACCAGCCAGTGCAACGACCTGCCCCACTGGCATACCCTTGCGGATTTATTTGACCGCCACCGCTCACAGCATAAAATGCCGTGGCAAGAAGAAATAAGCCATCAGATCAGTCAGTTTTGTGCCGCCCACTATCAGCAAGTGCAGCCGGTGTTACAGCAAACGCAAAATGCCGAGAAGCTGTGCTTATATCGCCATTGGCACGAAACCGTATCGCGTGATTTAGGCATTAGCATTGTGATGGCAGAGTCTGGCTTAGTTGAGTATTTTAAGCGCCTGCCCACAGAGCCAGAAGCCTTGTTAGCACAGGCCATTGATACCTTAGGGGTGGATTTTACCGAGCTCAGTGATTACGCCCATATGTTATTGCTGGATATTAATGGTTGGGCATCGTGGGCCGCCTATGAGCGCTGGCAAGCGGATTTAAATCAAGCTCCCGAGTCAGACATGCAAGCTTTGCTAGCAATTCGAATGGCTTGGGAGCTGGTGATTTGGCAATACGTCAGTGACCGCCATCCCACTACCTTTACGCGCATTCAATACCACTGGAGTAAGCAAAAACTGCAATTAGCCGAAATTGTTGCCGAACATAAAAAGGCGTTGCAGCCACGTATGGTTTTTCAGCGAGCGTTGGAGCTCAGCTATCAAGCAGGCCTTTGTAAGCAACTACAAAACAAACAGCTTCAAGAGCAGGCTAAACCTCGCTTACAAGCTGCGTTTTGTATCGATGTGCGCTCTGAGGTAATTCGCCGCGCTTTAGAAGCTCAATCTGGCGAAGTACAAACATTAGGGTATGCAGGCTTTTTTGGCTTGCCCATTGAGTATCAAGCCGAGCAAAGTCGGTTTACACGACCTCAGCTTCCGGGATTGCTTAAAGCGCCTTTAACGGCGGTGCAAACTGCAGCAGACAGCAACCTAAAAAACCACCGCCAACAGGCGAGCCGCTGGCAAAGCTGGTCACACTCGGCTGCCGCGTCTTTTTCTATGGTGGAATCCATGGGGGTCAGTTACTTTTATCAGCTGCTAAATAAGGTGTTTGGTCGCCACGGCGCAGAGCACCCCGTTGATGGTCATATTGACGGCAAAGCGTGGCAGTTAAAAGAGGGAGAGCGTGATATTACCGCAGCCGAGCAAGCGCAACTGGCCGCGGGGATCCTGGCTGGCATTGGTTTAAACGAGTTTGCCCCCACGGTGCTGCTGGTGGGACATGGTGCCACAACCACCAATAATTTACACGAAGCCGGACTGCAATGTGGTGCGTGTGGCGGCCAGTCTGGTGAGGTAAACGTAAAGGTATTAGCACAATTACTTAACGATAGCGCGGTGAGAGCCGAGCTCAGTTTGCTGGGGGTAACCATTCCGGAGCACACTCAGTTTATTGCCGCGCTGCATAATACCACCACCGAGGCCATTACCACCTATGCTGCAGTGGGTGAAGGCGTGAGCAATTGGCTGCAACAGGCTTCCCACCAGGCACGGGTTGAGCGCGCTCAAACTCTGGCGTTAAATCCAGACTCATTAACCGCAGCCCAGCTTGAAAAGCAATTTACTAAGCGCACCAAAGATTGGTCGCAAGTCCGCCCCGAGTGGGGGTTAGCCAATAATGCCGCCTTTATTATCGCGCCCCGAGCCAGCACTCAAGGGTTAGACTTACAAGGGCGGGTATTTTTACACGAATACCAATGTGAGCAAGACCCTGATGCCAGCCAGCTAACCGCAATTTTAACCGCTCCCATGCTGGTGACCAACTGGATTAATATGCAATACAACGCTTCAGTTACCGACAACCACAAATATGGCAGCGGCAACAAGGTATTGCACAATGCCGTAGGCGGCAGGATCGGGGTGTTCGAGGGTAATGGCGGCGATTTACGCATTGGCCTACCCATTCAATCATTGCACAATGGCGAGCAGTGGATGCACACACCACAGCGCCTAAGTGTGATTGTGCGCGCCAACACAGAGGTACTTGAGCAAATCATGGCCGAGCATGAAGTGGTGAAACAGCTGATTGAAAACGAATGGCTGTATTTACTAGCGCTGGCACTGGATGGTCAAACCGTTCAGCGTTATGAGAAGGGTTATTGGGTTGCTGTGAGTTAGTTTTGCAAGTGATTCAACAAGCTCAGCCTGGCTGAGCTTTTGCATCTCTTTTTTCAGAGCCTGTTTTCGTGCTTTATACTAGCCCGCGCACAGGTAAGCTAAAACGTAAACACTAAAAATATAGCTAACAAAATGATAATACGGTAAAGAAAACAGGAAAAATACCAAAAGGGCTTGGTTAGTAGTTAGTAACATGGAACAGTAGAAAAAATGGTGGCCCCACCTGGACTCGAACCGAAATGTGGTATGGGTATTAGGCCACCAATAATCAATTAATTTCTTTCATTGGTGTTTACATTACTTTCCTCGAATTGATTGAGGCCCTCCATATATTTTGATACGCTTTAGTTTATGAATAAGACACTTCTTAATACTATTTTTTCTAATTGGTGGCGCTCACTCTGAGCGGCACGGAATTCGTACATTCTTTTGCTGCTGGAAGGTGGCTAAGTATGTATGTTCTTTATATCTCCAGTAGCACATTTTATTCACTCGGAGATATTTCATGAACAATCAAACCAACACTAAACGAGAAACCATACTAACTGGCGACAGAGCGACTGGTCCTCTTCATCTAGGCCATTATGTTGGTTCGCTGAAGAAACGTGTATCTTTACAAAACGAACACGACCAAACAATCCTCGTCGCTGATATTCAGGGACTGACTGACAATGCACATAAGCCATCAAAGGTGTCATCCAACATTTTAAATGTAGTGGCTGACTACTTAGCTGTTGGAATAGACCCTCTGAAAACTACTATTTGCTTGCAATCACAGCTACCTGCTCTTGCTGAGTTAACAATGTACTATAGTAACTTAGTAACCATTTCAAGACTTGAGCGCAACCCAACAGTAAAGAGTGAGATAAAAAGCAAAGGCTTTAATCGCTCTGTTCCTACAGGCTTCTTAACATATCCAATTTCTCAAGCTGCTGATATTACCGCATTTAATGCTTCACTAGTTCCTGTTGGTGATGATCAGCTTCCAATGCTTGAGCAAACGAATGAAATTGTTAGAAAAATTAATTCATTGGCAGGTAAGTCTGTACTCAACGAGTGTAAACCATTGTTAAGTAAAGCGTCACGACTACCAAGTACTGACGGCAAAAATAAAATGAGTAAGACAATGGGAAACGCCATTAACCTCGGTGCTACTGAAAAATAGATAAGAACCGCTGTTCATAGTATGTACACCGACCCAAGTCACCTAAGAATTGAAGATCCAGGTAAAGTTGAGGGGAATATTGTATTTACTTATCTAGATGCGTTCTATCCGGACAAGGAGTATGTTAATAAACTTAAAGAGTCATACCAACGTGGGGGCCTAGGTGATGGTACAACAAAGAAAATACTTGAAGAATGCTTGCAAGAATTGTTGAAGCCAATTCGAGAGCATAGGGAGTTTTACTTGAATGACAAGGCACAGCTTATTGAAATATTGCGAGCAGGAAGTGAGATCTCAAAAAGCAGAACCAACACTATGCTTCATCGAGTGAGAGATGTATTTGGGTTGAATATACTTTGACGATGAGCTTTAAACAGTACAATATCTTCCTTTTTGGTTTTAGCGGCCAACTTTTGATTTCGGTAAAACTAATAAGTTCTATCTAATTTAAAAACCTTAATGCTACCTAATACATAGCCCAAGATATAACTTGGGCTATTTACTCGATTTATTTAGCACCTAAAGATTTAGCAAATGCAGCATCAAATGCATCAATAGGATCTGTATGAAAATCTGGCTGGATTCCTTTCTTTTCCCAGTTTTCCCCTGAAATAGGTAAAGTCGGTTTAGCCAAAGAGATACGAAATGTTAGCTCATCTGTAATCTTTCTTACGCCAACGTAAAAGCCTGCACCAGCAGTTACGCCGCCAATAACTTTAGCCTTACCTCTGTCTTGTAAAACGCCTGCGAATAATTCAGAAGCACTTGCTGTAGTTTGGCTAGTTAGCAGCCAAACAGGAAAATCTTTCACAAAACGCTTGTGAACAGGTGTTGCTTCAACGGTAATGATATCATTGAGTGAGTTATCTCTTTTTTCAACCGTCCAGAGCACTGTACCTGAGTCGAAAAAATAGCTGAGCATATGTTGCACTAGCTTAGGAGAGCCACCAATTGTATCTCGCAAATCAATAATTAAACCATCACTGTTTTGCAGAAAAGAAAATGCAGTATCTGCCGTTTTAAGCGCATTTTCAGCCGGGTGAAACTTATTAAGTTTTAAATAGCCAATATTTCCATATATATATTTTACTTCTTCAAAAGCATGATTATATGAAAACCGGCCACTCTTTGAGGGAAGGATATGTGTTAATGGTTCATCAGGGTTTTGTACCATTAAGCTAAGATGTACATCACCTGAAATATTGCGTATATCACGACCAACAACTTCAGCAAACTCAGCCAGTGTGGTGATGTCTTTATATACGCCCTGTTCCAATCGAGAACTGATGACTGAACTTACATATTGAGTTGCGTTAGCATCAATGTAGTTTTCGGAGAAGACTACTAACGTTTGGTTTATTAGCTCAGTAACCTGTGTTGCTGATAACCTTTCATCGCTATAAGCAAGAGTACTAAAAACAATTAAGCACAGATAGACGGCTTTCGTAAGCCATCGACAAAATAGATTTTTCATAAATATTCTCTTTTAATAATTTAAGTTGAGGTTTCTTCAATACTAAAAAAGAGAAATTATCCGATAAGTGCGAGTTGCCGATACTGGCCGATGTTTTTCTTCCATTGGCTGGTTCGATAAGTTGCAGATGCAGTAGTATCGAACCAGTTGTGATGAATGGGTTCAGAATAAAAATATTCATCTACTTTATACGAAACAACGAGCTCATGGTTTGTTTCGGAGAAAAACCAACGGGCCTGTTGCTTACTGTGACGAAATAGGCTTGCGAGAGAAGTTTGCGTAACTGTCTTTTCTATCTTTACGACGTTGTCTTCAAGCTGAAATATAGTCAATGAGATGTTGAGTTCAACACGATCATTTGCTGATAAACTAAAAAAGCAAATAGTTAAGCTAATCGTCAATAAAATCAGTTGGTAGTGTTTAGAAATCTGTGTCATTTCACTAGAATACACAAAAGAGGAATGA